>JACNFK010000012.1:0-17975 GCA_014384675.1 Candidatus Thiopontia autotrophica
AAGGTGCGTACCCACTGTTTTTGCAGGTGAATAATTACCCTGTTTGAGAAATATCCAATACCAAACAGGGTTGGTAGAGTGCCAATACCAAAACTTGCCATGATCATGCCCCCCTGGATCGCGGTCTCTGCCGATATAGCCCACAAAAGTGCAGTGTAGACCAGGCCGCATGGCAGCCATCCCCAGAGCATCCCGGCAACCAGGGCATGTGTTGTTGAGCGTATCGGGATAAATTTTTTAGCGAATGGCTCTATGGCCCGCCACAGAAGTGATCCTGCCTTCTCAATTTTGATGATGGCTGCAGTCCACCATCCAGTCAGGTAGAGTCCTAGCAGCACCATGACTGATGCTGCAATCAGGGTGAGGATCCTGCGCACCTCCATTCCGCTGCCAATGCTGTCTGCAATATTTCCAATTGACGAGATTAATATTCCGGCAACTACGTAACTCAGGATGCGTCCACTATTGTAGGCGAGCAAGTATAGAGAGAGTGAGGAGTCGCTATTACGGCTATTTTTTGAGATCCCAACTGTTAGTCCCGAGACGATGCCGCCACACATACCTGCACAGTGGGTTCCACCCAGCAACCCCATTACAAAGGCTGAGATATATAGTGATTCCATTAACATCATATAGATGTGGAGTTTAGCATCTGCATATAAAAAGGGCTGATCCACTTGTATGGATCAGCCCCGAAAATATTGAAGTTTTTGAATTAAACGTTACAGGCCTTCTCTTCCTCGATAATACCCTGCTCAACAGCATCAATTGCCTTCTGGTCGTGGTCATTGGCTGGGCATCCACATTTGTGATCCCCATTGGCCGAGTGTAGTCTTGCCTGCTCTAGATGCCACTGTGCAACTTTAAGGTGTTGGTCTACGTTCATTTATATGCTCCTTGCAATATTAGTAGTTGATGATTAGGCAATGATACATATAAAATGATGAAAATCAAAAATAATATAGAGAGAAAATCCAGTAATGAGTGAACAACAACTATTTTCCGCAACTGAAGCACAAGAGGTTATGAGGTCTGTTATCCAGCGTATTGCTACCGGACCAACTCTCAGCAAGGATATCGAACAGGAGGAGGCACGAATTGGAATGCGTGCAATTCTGGAGGGTGTGGTTGATCCTGTACAGGCAACAGTCTTTCTTATTGCTCTGCGGATGAAGCGCGAGACCGATGATGAGAATCGCGGAATTCTTAGTGGTATACAGGATCTTACCAATAGGGTGGTGGCAGATGTTGATGAGGTGGTTGATATTGCCGACCCATTTAATGGTTATAACAGAACTCTTCCGATTGCCCCATTTTTGGCACCACTGCTGGCTGAGTTGGGTGTTCCGGCTTTCTCTCAGGGGCTGGAGACGGTTACCCCAAAGTTTGGATTTACCCATCGTCAGATATTGCGTGAGGCTGGTGTAAATGTGGATCTCTCGGTGGAGGAGGCAGCCGCACAGTTGAGTGATCCAGCAAAAGGGTGGGCATATCTTGATCAGAGCCAATCCTCACCACTGTTACATAAACTCGTGCCGTTACGTAATCAGCTTATCAAGCGTACGGTAATTACAACCGCAGAGACTCTGACTCACCCGATCAAGGGGAGAGAGAAGAGCCATCTGATGACCGGTTATGTACACAAGCCATATGCACGTATCTATGCAATGTTGGTGCGCCATGCAGGGTTTGACTCCGCACTTTTGGTGCGTGGAGTAGAGGGTGGTGTCACCTCATCTCTGAGGCAGTCATCAACCACTTATCAGTTTGTCGGTGATCAGGAGGAGGTGGCTGTAGAGGTGAATCCGGAAGAGCTTGATATTCAGCATGATCTTAGGGCACCCGCCATTCCAGTTGGTGTGGAAGGTAATCTGGAGATATCCAAAAGGGCTGCCGAATCCGGGATTGCGACTCTGCAGGGTGAGGAGGGGATAAGTATGGATGCCCTTATGCTAAGTGCCACTCTGGTTCTCCAACATCTTGGCAGATGTGAGTCATTGGAGAGGGGAGCAGAAGAGGTTCGTGATGTATTGTCCAGTGGCAGGGCTGCAGGGCGACTTTAGATGAAGATGCTGTTTCAGGTTGATGATTTGGCTGTGGGCAAGATGCGCTCGTATCAGGTTGACGGCCATGACATCCTGGTTGCCCATACGGAGAGTGGTTTTCATGCTATCTCCAACCGTTGCCCCCATGATGTGATTGCACTGGATCTGGGGTGTCTAGAGGGTGAGATGGTGCGCTGCTCTCTGCATGGCAGCCGTTTTGATCTCTCTACAGGTGAGGCAATGGAGCCACCTGCCGAGGAGTCAGTAAGAGTTTATCCGTTGCAGGTGAAGGATGGGTGGGTTTGGATTAAACTTGATGAGTGAATTTTTCCAGAGAAAATAAGACGTTTTATCTTCTGTTTGGTCTGTTCTCCATTGAGTGGATCATACTGGCCATCGACCCGGTCCATCCGGAGGATTGGTTGCTGGAAAATGTATTGGTGATTATTGCCGTCCCACTGTTGCTGTATGGGCGCAGATCTTTGCCGTTCTCCAATACGTCATATTCCATGATTTTCCTGTTTCTCGGGCTTCACGAGATTGGATCGCACTATACGTATGCCGAGGTTCCTTACGATCAGTGGGTAGAGTGGGTTACAGGTTCAACCCTTAACGATGTTATGGGGTGGGAGCGTAATCACTTTGATCGCATTGTTCACTTCTCTTTTGGACTATTGATTGCCTATCCGATTAGAGAGATTTTTCTCTACGTGGCAAATGTGCGAGGGTTCTGGGGGTACTTTCTTCCTCTGGATCTAACCATGTCTAGCTCCATGTTGTTCGAGCTGATCGAGTGGGGTGCGGCCGAGATTTTTGGCGGAGAGTTGGGGATGGCGTTTCTTGGAATCCAGGGCGATATATGGGATGCCCACAAGGATATGGGGTTGGCTAGTCTTGGAGCAGTAATGGCTATGTTGATTACAGCATCAATCAACTATCGAATGCAGAAGGATTTTTCCAGTGAGTGGGCAAAAAGTTTACGGGTCAACAGGGCTCTGAGGCGAGAGAAGTTGGCCAAGAATGAGCTGTAGTCAGAGCAATACTGGCTAGAAATCCCCGTTGGCTCCGGCGGTCATGATGGTCATCATCTTGGTGTTGGTGGTGACTGCAATCCGGTATATCTCGTCAGGTAAGTCACCTTTCTCAATCATCATATTAAGGTTCAGGGTGGTGAGCCAGGGGGCGCCATGGTTGTCCTCAACCAAGGCAATTCTGCAGGGCATGTATGACGCATAGATAATATCGTGGCGCACCATTTTTGCTGCATCCTCCGGATTACAGAACTGGAATATCTCAATGTGTGGAGAGTCGATACCTCTTTTACTTAGTGCTGCAGACATCTGTTGTCTTCCCACAAGAGCAAGGTTTAACTCTGTTGCCTTGGATAGCATGGCCTCTGTCGCATCCTCAATGGAGACAGATGGAGCAAGGCGCATCTTGATAACAGAGTGCTGAACCATCATCTCCTGGGTTGGAGGCTCAACAGAAAATGCCGTGTTGCCAACCAGCAGATAACCGAGAATAAGAGAGACGATCTTTTTCATTTGGAGGATATTATAACAGCACCACCAAGGCAGTGGTCATCTTGGTAGAAAACCATCGACTGCCCGGGTGTTACTGCCCGCTGTTTGTCATCAAAGTGAATTACTGCACCACTGTTGCCGGATTCAGTGATGGTACATGGCTGATCACTCTGTCGATAGCGACTCTGTGCCATACAGTTGAAGGGGAGGTTGGAGGGGGGCTGATCAATCCAGTGTATCGGTTCTGTCTTGACTGTCTGACTCATCAGTAGTGGGTGTTCTCTCTCCTGAGCTGCAATTAATATATTGTTATCAAGATCCTTGGCAACCGCATACCATGGCTCCTCACTGTAGTTTGCCAATCCACCAATTCCTATCCCCTTGCGTTGCCCCAGGGTGTGATACATCAACCCCTGATGTCTGCCAATCAGATCACCATCCGGGGTTCTGATATCTCCCGGCTGAGCAGGTATGTACTGACTGAGGAAGTCGCGAAAGTTCCTCTCTCCAATAAAACATATGCCGGTGCTGTCTCTCTTTTTGGCATTTACAAACCCGGCAGAGTCAGCAATTTTTCTTACCTCATCCTTGTTGAGCTTGCCCAGTGGAAACATGGCGTGTGAAAGCTGTTGTTGGTTCAGTAGGTGGAGAAAGTAGGATTGATCCTTGTTTTGGTCTACCCCCTTTAGTAGTCGATAGTTATCTCCCAACTTTTCAATTCGTGCGTAGTGTCCAGTAGCGATGGCATCTGCACCAAGCTTGAGGGCATGGTCGAGAAAGGCGCGAAACTTTATCTCTCTGTTGCAGAGAATGTCCGGATTCGGGGTTCGTCCAGCCCGATACTCTTCAAGAAAATGGCTGAAAACCCGTTCCCAATACTCGTGTGAAAAGTTGATGGTGTGGAGTGGAATACCCATTTGTTTGGCAACACTCTCTGCATCTGCCAGATCTTCCTCTGCACTGCAGTAGTCGGAGTCATCATCCTCCTCCCAGTTTTTCATAAAGAGCCCCTCAACCTCGAACCCTTGCTCCAGTAGAAGTTTTGCAGCGACAGCCGAGTCGACTCCTCCAGAGAGGCCAACCATAATTTTTGTGTAAGAGCTCATGGCTGTTCCACCTTGCGCCACTCGCCTGACTTGAGGTTGCCTAGAGCCCATGGGCCGATAGCGACACGAATTAGCCGCAGGGTAGGGTGACCTACTGCGGCAGTCATCCTTCGCACCTGACGATTTTTCCCCTCTCTAATTTTTAATTCGATCCAGCTGTCAGGAATATTTTTACGCTCACGGATTGGCGGAGTACGCTTCCATATCTCTGGGGACTCAATTATCTGTGCAGAAGCAGGGGCTGTCTTTCCCCCTTTTATCTCTACCCCATTAACAAGTTTCTCTATAGCCGCTTCATCAGGGATTCCCTCCACCTGAACCCAATAACTCTTCTCCATTTTGTGTCTGGGATGACTTATTCTGGCCTGGAGTTTTCCATCATCAGTCAGTATTAACAGCCCCTCACTGTCACGATCCAGACGTCCAGCGGGGTATATTTTTTTGATTGGAATATAGTCAGCCAGGGTTTTGCGCCCATCCTGGTCACTAAATTGTGTCAATACATTATATGGTTTGTTGAAGATGACAATCATCATCCGGTAGTATATACCCAAATCCCCGGACAGAAATATGAAGACTGAACAACCTATTGATCCTATACACCACACCGATCTGGATCTGCAGGAGGAGCGTCCCAAGCTACAGGAGCCATCCAAATATCAGGTTGTCCTGTTGAATGATGATTATACGCCGATGGATTTTGTGGTTGATGTGTTGAAGCAGTTTTTTCGGATGGACAGTGAGCAGGCAACACAGGTTATGTTGCATGTTCATACCCGTGGCAAGGGTATATGTGGTACTTTTAGTCGAGAGGTTGCGGAGAGTAAGGTGGCTCAGGTCAACGATTATGCAAGAGAGAATCAGCATCCGTTACTCTGCTCTATGGAGCAAGCTTGATAGTTAAGGAACCTCTGAAAAAGCTTAATGGGATGGGGGGTTTGGTGGAAGGGATCTAATCCGTCCCCTATGGGATAACTTGTGAGGGATAGCTGATTGGGTCACGAAGTGACTTAATCAGGGATTTCTTAACCAGCTGGAGATCAGTCGATATGCTCAGTAAGGAACTGGAATTTTCATTAGGTCTTGCGGTAAAACAGGCCCGTGAACAACGGCATGAGTTCATTACCCTGGAGCATCTGTTGCTGGTGCTGCTTGATAACCCTCTCTCTGCCGATCTGTTACGAGGCTGTGGCGCAAATCTGGATATTCTGCGTGAACAGCTGGAAAACTTTATTCTGCAAAATACGCCACTTTTGCCAGAGGATAATGAGATTGATCCACAGCCCACCTTGGGCTTTCAGAGGGTTCTTCAGCGCTCCATATTTCAGGTTCAGTCATCCGGCAAGAGCGAGGTGAGTGCAGATAATATTCTGGTCGCACTATTTGGAGAGAAGGAGTCGCATGCAGTCTTCTTTCTTACCCAGCAGGAGATCTCCCGCCTGGATGTGGTTCACTACGTCTCTCATGAGACTGAGCGTACAGTGGATCGAGAGCAGCAGGAACAGCTGGAGCATGACGAAGATGTTGAGCAGGATGAGGATGATAGCCCGCTAACCCGTTATGCGGTTAATCTTAATGCCCTTGCTGAGAAAGGAAAAATTGACCCACTGATTGGCAGGGCAGAAGAGGTGGAGAGAACCATCCAGGTTCTCTGTCGTCGTCGCAAGAATAATCCACTGTTGGTGGGAGAGGCTGGTGTCGGCAAAACAGCAATCGCCGAGGGGCTGGCACGACGTATAGTTGATAAAGAGGTTCCAGAGGTAATTGCCGAGAGCACTATCTACTCCCTGGATCTTGGTGCTCTGTTGGCTGGGACAAAATATCGTGGTGATTTTGAGAAGCGTCTCAAGGGGTTGTTAAAGCAGCTTGATGCTCTTGCAGACACGATCCTTTTTATTGATGAGATTCACACCATTATTGGTGCAGGTTCTGCCTCTGGTGGAACCATGGATGCATCAAACCTTATAAAGCCAAAACTGGCGGCCGGCGACCTGCGTTGTATTGGTTCTACCACCTTCCAGGAGTATAGAGGAATCTTTGAGAAGGATCACGCCTTGGCTCGTCGCTTTCAGAAGATTGATATTAATGAGCCGTCTGTTCCCGATACCGTCAAGATTCTGCAGGGGCTGAGAAGTCGTTTTGAGGACCACCATGCAGTCAAGTTTACCCGTCAGGCTTTGACTACAGCGGCAGAGCTTGCAGATCGTTATATCGGAGATCGTCATCTTCCAGATAAGGCTATCGATGTAATGGATGAGGCGGGTGCAAGAAATCAACTGCTGCCACCATCACGCCGTCGCAAGACAGTAGGGGGCAAGGAGGGTGAAGAGGGGGTAGCGAAAATTGCCAGGGTTCCATCCAGGAATGTATCAACCTCTGATAGAGAGCAGCTGAAAAAGCTTGAGCGCAATCTGAAGATGGTTGTCTTTGGTCAGGATGAGGCAATTGAGACTCTCAGTTCTGCAATAAAGCTTGCCCGCTCGGGGCTGGGAAATGATGAGAGACCAGTGGGCTCCTTCCTTTTTGTGGGGCCTACTGGCGTTGGCAAGACAGAGGTTGCCCGCCAGCTTGGCATGCAGATGGGGGTTGAGCTAATTCGGTTTGATATGTCCGAGTATATGGAACGCCATACAGTATCTCGCTTGATTGGAGCACCCCCAGGTTATGTTGGGTACGATCAGGGTGGGCTGTTAACCGATGCAGTTAATAAAAACCCGTATGCAGTTCTGTTGCTGGATGAGATTGAGAAGGCACATCCGGATGTATTCAATCTGTTGCTACAGGTTATGGACCATGGTTCATTGACCGATTCCAACGGACGTCAGAGTGATTTCAGGAATGTGGTTCTGGTTATGACATCTAATGTTGGGGCTGAAAAGATGAACCGTCCATCCATTGGTTTCACTAATCAGGACCACTCTAGTGATGGCCTGGCCGAGGTGAAGAGAACATTTACCCCGGAATTCAGGAATAGATTGGATTCTGTGATTCAGTTCCATGTGCTTGATATGCCCAGCATCGCAAATATTGTGGACAAGTTTATTGCCGAATTGGAGATCCAACTGGACCAGAAACATGTTCAGCTGACGGTTGATGATGAGGCCAAAACCTGGCTGGCAGAGAAGGGTTATGACGCTGATATGGGTGCCCGTCCCATGGCCAGACTGATCCGCGAAGAGGTTCGCAAACCGATGGCAGAAGAGCTTTTGTTTGGTGAACTAAAGAGTGGAGGAGAGGTTGCGGTATCGGTTAAGAGCGGGAAGCTTAATTTTGTCTATCACAAGATAGAGAAGCCGCTCAAAGGCAAGAGATCTGCCAGAGATAAACTTTCGGTTTAGCGTGCGCGGAAGGTGATCCGACCCTTGGATAGATCGTAGGGAGTCAGCGCAACAGTAACCTTGTCACCCTTGAGGATACGGATGTAATGCTTGCGCATCTTGCCGGAGATGTGGGCAATGACCTCATGTCCATTTTCCAGCTCTACCTTGAAAGTTGTGTTGGGAAGATTCTCAACAACTGTGCCTTCCATCTCAATATGTTCTTCTTTAGCCATGTCTCTCTACAATATTCCATTAAGGAAGCTCTGATTAAGTCACTTCGTTACCCAATCAGCTCTCCATCGCAAATTATCCTATGGGGGACGGGTTAGATCCATTCCACCAAATCCCCATCCCATTAAGCGTGTTCGTGTTCAGAGGTTCCTTGATTAAGCTGTGGGATTATACATTAATCATCAGTCAGTGTGGAGACAGTGCTCTGCAAGAAGTTCCTGGTACTCTGTGCGAGGGATTTCACGGGCCCCCATCTGCTGCAGGTGTGGGGTCATCATCTGGATATCAATCAGCTCTATCTCGATTTCATCTGCAAAATCCTCTAGCAGAGAGACCAGAGCTATTTTTGAGGCATCATTTGCCCTGCTGAACATTGATTCACCACAGAATAGTTTTCCTGCAAGAACACCATAGAGCCCCCCAACAAGGGTGTTGTCTCTATCCCAGCACTCTACAGAGTGGGCATGCCCCAGCTCATGAAGACGGATATACGCCTCAGCCATCTCACTGGTAATCCAGGTTCCGCTGTCACTGCTTCGTGGTGCGGCACAGTTATGGATGACAGCGGCAAAATTCTGATCAAGAGTGATACGGAAAGGCTGTTGGCGAATCCGTCTCTTCAGGCTACGAGAGATATGGAGTTCACTGGGGAAGAGAACAGCACGCGGGGCAGGGGACCACCATAGAATAGGTTCGCCCTCACTGTACCAGGGGAATATTCCGCTTCGGTACGCAGTCAGAAGTCTCTCAGGTGTTAGATCTCCACCAATGGCCAGCAGGCCATTTGGTTCTTGCTGCGCCAGATGGATTGGTGGGAATGGGGATCCAGGGTTGTCACCAAGCCGGAATGGCCCCATGGTTTTCTATTCCGTATCGACGCTGTCAATATTGTCAAGGTAGTGCTCGGCATCAAGAGCAGCCATGCAACCACTGCCGGCAGAGGTAACTGCCTGACGATAGACGGGATCGGCACAGTCACCTGCAGCAAACACTCCCAATACATTGGTTCCAGTAGCGTAATGGCGCTCACTGTTGCGTACCTTGATGTAGCCGTGCTCCATATCTAGCTGGTTTTCAAACATTCCGGTGTTTGGTTTGTGGCCAATTGCAATAAAGACACCGCTGAGGTCGATATCCCTGGTGCTGTCATCCTGAGTGCTACGGATGCGTACGCCGGTCACACCACTGTCATCACCCAAAACCTCATCAAGTTGGGAGTTCCACTCGATGGTTATATTTCCGTTTTTTGACATCTCGATAATGCGATCAGAGAGAATCTTCTCCGAGCTAAAGCTGTCACGACGATGGATAACCGTAACGTGCTCTGCGATATTTGATAGATATATCGCCTCCTCCACAGCAGAGTTACCACCACCTACTACGGCAACTTTCTGTCCCTTGTAGAAGAAGCCGTCACAGGTTGCACAGCCGGATACGCCACGCCCCATAAATTTTTGCTCGGACTCAAGTCCAAGATACATTGCAGATGCACCCGTTGAAATAATCAGTGCATCACAACTGTACTCTCCCATATCACCCTTGAGCTGAAATGGGCGCACGTTCAGGTCAACACTCTGAATCATGTCAAAGATGATCTCGGTTTCAAACCGTTCTGCCTGTTTCAGCATGCGGTCCATAAGCTCTGGCCCCTCTACACCCTCGGGTTCACCTGGCCAGTTATCAACCTCTGTAGTGGTAGTCAGTTGCCCACCTTGCTGCATGCCTGTTATCAAAGTTGGTTTCATGTTGGCACGGGCAGCGTAAATAGCTGAGGTATAACCAGCGGGGCCTGATCCAAGAATAAGAAGGGGGCAGTGTTTGACATCACTCATGATAAACTCCAGTTTGATGATTTCAGTGTTTTTTCGTGGAGGAGATTGTACATGAATGGCTCAATAATTGGGGTTCCACGTGAGGCCAGAGCCTATGAGGGAAGAGTTGCCTTGACTCCAGATGCGGTCTCTCTATTGGTTGGACAGGGTAATAGGGTGGTTGTCGAGAAGGGGGCAGGAGAGCTTTGCGGGTTTCCGGATGATCTCTACATAATGTCGGGGGGTGAGATTGCACCAGATGCTCCTTCACTGTATGGGGTATCCAGGCTGATTGTTAAGGTAAAAGAGCCCCAGCCAGGGGAGTTGGCGTTTCTGAGAGATGATCATATTCTCTTCTGTTTTCTTCACCTGGCGGCAGATCATGATCTGATGGATGCGTTGTGCGAGATAGGTCTGACTGCGATTGCCTTTGAGACAGTAGAGGTTGATGGGAGGCTTCCCCTGCTTGCCCCAATGAGCAAGATTGCGGGAAAGATTGCAGTACAGATTGGTGCCCGTCTGCTTCATCAGCCGGAGGGTGGGAAAGGTGTTCTTCTGGGGGGCGTAGGTGAGATTGATTCTGGGCATGTGGTTGTTATTGGAGGTGGAGTGGCTGGCTCTGCTGCTATCCAGGTGGCTTCTGCACTAGGTGCCAGGGTTACTGTGCTTGAACATAGTGAAGAGAACATCAGTAGAGTAAATGCGTTGGGATCGAATGTTAACGGGATGTTTTCCACACCTGAAAATATTGAAGAGATGGTGGCTTCTGCAGATCTGTTGATTGGGGCTGTTTTGGTCAAAGGAGACCGTACTCCCAAGCTGGTGTCAGCAGAGATGATTCGGCAGATGGAGGCAGGGGGTGTGGTTATCGATATCTCTGTAGATCAGGGCGGATGTATTGAAACCACCCGCCCAACCAACTATGACAATCCAACCCATCTGGTGGGTAACGTAATCCACTTTGGAGTAACCAATATGCCAGGTGCAGTTCCACGGACATCATCGCAGGCACTCTCTGCCGTAATTCTGCCTTGGGTTACCAGATTGGCTAGGCCAGACTGGAGAACCAACCATGCACTTGTGAATGGAATTAATGTTGATGGAGGAGAAGTAGTCTATGCTACTCTGCGTAGCAAATAGAGCAAAACCGAGAGACGAAAAGCCACGCCCATCATACTGTTAGTGTGTGCCTGGCTGCCTCTGATTGTTACACTCAACGGATGTGGGCGGGACCTGTTATTAGCCTAGAACAAGATGATGATGTGTCAAGAAAATAACAGGTTTTCTTTTCAAATCCGTTAAAATAATGCACTTTAATACCATTACAGTTTTGCAAGGATTGTCCAGTTGGCAACAACCAGAAGAAGAGTAAGGAAGCGAGGTGGTTCTGTAGCCAGCACTACACACGTCAGCAGGGGGTTGCGTGAGGGAGCTCTGTTTCTGAGTCTTGCCATCACCCTCTATCTACTGGTATCACTTTTTACATACAGCATGAATGATCCAGCATGGACCTACAGTGCACCTGTCTCTCAATACGATAATGCAGGGGGAGTTGTAGGGGCCTGGTTCTCTGATGTTCTCTTTACAATTCTTGGGGTGATGGCATGGATAATCCCGCCAATTGTGGGGTGGCTGGGATGGTTGCTTTTTGTTGATCGCGCCCGTCTTCTTCGTTACCAGCCGCAACTGTTGGCAATCAGAATAGGTGGTTTTTTAATGACTCTTTTCGGTGGGGCCGGCATATCAAACCTGCACTTTCACCGTTTTGATGCCAGTTTTCCTGCACAGACCGGTGGGGTTGTTGGAGATCTGGTTGGTGGTGGGTTTGAGTCAATCATGGGCCCATTTGGCAGCACGGTATTTCTGCTGGCCATGTTCCTTGCAGGCGTCTCTATTTTTACCCACCTCTCATGGTTTGCCCTTATGGATCGAGTTGGAGGTTTTGTTCTCGAGGCCATTATGTTGCTACGCGCTATTCCAGGAAAGGTAGATGACTGGAAGGCGGCTAAAATTGCGAAAGAGAGTCGTGGCCAGGAGGTTAAAAGAGAGCGCAAAAAATCACGCAAGAAAAAACCAAAAATTGAGCCCAAGCTTGGATCAATAGAGATGAGTGAGCGGGCACTCAAGGAGACACAGAGAACACTATTTGAAGAGTTACCGGCAAACTTTGTAACATCAGGCTCCTCATCTCCACCACCGCTCTCGCTATTGAGCAAGGCAGAACATCAGCAATCCGGTTTCTCTACCGAGATGTTGGAGGTTCTCTCCCGTCAGGTAGAGCTCAAGCTGAAGGACTTTGGAGTAGAGGTTGAGGTGGTTGCAGTTCAGCCAGGCCCAGTGATTACCAGATTTGAGCTGATGCCTGCTCCAGGATTGAAAGCAAGCAAGATTACAAGGCTGTCAAATGATCTGGCACGCTCCCTCAGCCTGCAGAGTGTGCGGGTGGTTGAGGTGATTCCTGGCAAGCCAACTATCGGCCTAGAGATCCCCAATGAGGTGAGAGAGACGGTGTTCCTCTCCGAGATTCTCTCCTCACAGCAGTATGAGCACTCCAAAGGGGCGCTTACCCTGGCTCTTGGCAAGGATATCGGTGGCCAGCCACAGGTTGCTGATCTGACCAAAATGCCACATCTGTTGGTTGCAGGTACAACTGGCTCAGGCAAGTCGGTAAGCGTAAATACCATGGTGCTCAGTCTGCTCTACAAATATACACCAGAACATGTACGGATCATCATGATAGATCCCAAGATGTTGGAGCTCTCTGTATATGAGGGGATACCACATCTTCTGGCGCCCGTTGTAACTGACATGAATGAGGCGGCCAGTGCGTTGCGCTGGTGTGTTGCAGAGATGGAGCGCCGTTATAAACTAATGTCTGCCCTCGGGGTGCGGAGCCTTACCGGATATAACAAGAAGGTCAATGATGCGATTGAGTCTGGTGCACCACTGGCTGATCCTCTTTATGAGGCTACCGATGGAGAGCCGCCACGTACTCTGGAGCACCTTCCATACATTGTGGTTATTGTCGATGAGTTTGCAGATTTGATGATGACCGTTGGCAAGAAAGTAGAGGACCTGATTGTGCGAATTGCCCAGAAGGCACGTGCGGCAGGTCTCCATCTTGTGCTGGCTACCCAGCGCCCATCGGTTGATGTGATTACTGGGCTGATTAAATCAAACATCCCCACCAGAATTGCCTTTCAGGTTTCATCAAAGATGGATTCACGGGTAATTCTCGATCAGATGGGTGCAGAGCATCTGTTGGGGCGTGGAGATATGCTCTATCTTCCATCTGGGGCAGGTCTGCCGATTCGTGTCCACTGCGCATTTGTGGATGATGATGAGGTCCATCGTGTGGTGGATAATCTTAAACAGAGTGGTGAGCCGCAATATGTTGAGGAGGTTTTGACCACCCACGAGGCTAGTGAGAGTAGCGGCAACGGTGCAGGATTGGATGATGCAGAAGATGATCCGCTATACGATGATGCGGTGCGGATTGTAACCGAGACACGCAAGGCATCGGTCTCTGGGGTACAGCGCAGGTTGCGGGTTGGATATAATCGTGCATCCAGATTGGTTGAGGCCATGGAAGCGTCCGGGGTGGTTGGTCCAATTGGATCAAATGGTCAGCGTGAGGTGTTGGCACCTCCACCAGTAGAGATTGACTGAGTTGCGTATACTGTTTGGCCTAATGGTAGCGCTTACCCCGATTGTTGCCTGGTCAGCGGATACCCTGAGCTCTCGTATTGAGAGTTATTTCTCGGAGATGGAGAGTCTGCGAGGAGGGTTTCACCAGCAGGTGAGAGATGGTTCAGGGCGTTTGATAGAGGATAGTTACGGTACCCTGTTGATACAGCGCCCAGGAAAATTCCGTTGGCAGACATCGGTTCCATTTGTACAGGAGATTGTTGGGGATGGTTCCAGAATCTGGCTGCATGATCCCGATCTGGAACAGGTTACTGTTCGCAAACAGCAGGGATCACTTGCCAATACCCCCGCCGCACTACTTACAGGCGAAGGTTCCCTGAAAGATCAGTTTGCAATCCACCCTATCGGAAAGAAGCAATATTATGAGTGGGCTGAGCTCGTCTCTATTCATGGGAGCGGAGGGTTTGAACAGCTTCTGGTGGCAATGGATGATGAACAGCTAAGAGTCATAGAGGTAGAGGATAGCCTGGGTCAACGAACCAGAATTGATCTGCAGGATATGCTCTATAACCCATCTCTTGAAGAGAGCAACTTTCTGTTTGTTCCTCCAGCAGGGACAGATGTAGTAGGAGATTTTCCGTAGCTAACAAGACCAATGAGTATGCTTAGGTGACAGCGCCACTTGCAGAACGGATGAGGCCGGCCTCTCTGGCCAACTTTATGGGGCAGGAGCACCTGCTGGGAGAGGGTAAGCCACTTCGTAACTCTATAGAGAGCGGAAACCTCCACTCCATGCTCTTCTGGGGGCCTCCCGGAACCGGTAAAACCACATTGGCACGGTTGATTGCCAACCACTCAAATGCAAA
Source organism: Candidatus Thiopontia autotrophica (assembly GCA_014384675.1). NCBI lineage: Bacteria > Pseudomonadati > Pseudomonadota > Gammaproteobacteria > Candidatus Thiopontia > Candidatus Thiopontia autotrophica. The sequence goes on from JACNFK010000012.1 coordinate 14,551, forward strand.
TTTTCTTGCCATCTCTGCAGTACTCTCCGGGGTCAAGGAGATTCGTGCAGCCATAGAGCAGGCCAAGCAGGCGCAGAAACTTGGTCAGAGTACGCTGCTCTTTGTTGACGAGGTCCACAGATTCAACAAGAGCCAGCAGGATGCATTTCTTCCTCATGTAGAGGACGGCACCTTTACCTTTGTTGGTGCAACCACAGAAAATCCATCATTTGAGCTAAATAACGCACTACTTTCTCGTGCCCGTCTCTACAAGCTGAAACCACTTGATAAGAGGGCGTTGAGTGAAATTATTAGACATGCGGTCAGCTCGATAGAGTCAGATTTGGGAGAGGGTGATATTGCTATATCGGAAGATGGGATAGAGCAGATCACCACTGCAGCAGATGGTGATGCCCGTCGTGCCCTCAATATACTGGAAATTGTTGCAGAGCTTGCGGAGTCTGAGGAGGAACGAAAGGTGCTCTCTGACCAGAGTATAGCCGCGGTAATTGCAGATGGAGGGCGTCGCTTTGACAAGGGCGGTGATCTCTTCTATGAGCAGATCTCAGCACTCCACAAGTCAGTTCGTGGCTCCAACCCAGATGCATCACTCTACTGGTTTGCTCGCATGGTTGATGGCGGAGTCGATCCGCTCTATGTGGCACGCAGGGTTGTACGGATGGCGAGTGAGGATATAGGTAATGCAGACCCGCGCGCACTACAGATAGCGGTGAGTGCCTGGGAAACCTATGAGCGTCTGGGAAGCCCTGAGGGTGAGTTGGCCATTGCTCAGGCCATTACATACCTTGCGATCGCACCAAAAAGCAACGCGGTCTACAATGCATGGAATAGTGTATTGGCCGATATAAGAGCAGGCGGATCAGCTGAGGTTCCGGTTCATCTGCGCAATGCACCAACCAGGGTAATGAAGGAGCTGGGATATGGTCATGCCTATCGTTATGCCCATGATGAGCCGGATGGATATGCTGCTGGTGAGACCTACTTCCCGGATGAGATGGGAGAGCAGAGCTACTACCATCCGGTGGAGCGGGGGATGGAGATCAAGATCAAGGAGCGTATGGAGTATCTGCGTCAACTAGATCGGAGGAGCAGGGAGAGATAACCTCTTTTCTCCTGAATCCATCTGCTGCCATGGAACGTATATTATCCAGAGATAGAGTTTCAGGAGAGTGGTGATGAGAGTTAACAAGTTGGTTCTGTTGGTGCCGGTGCTGTCAGTTTTGTTGACGGGTTGTTCCAACGCCCAGGAGGAGTCAAAAAACGGCTTTGACCTGACCAACAGTGAGATAGCAATCGAAAAGATTCATGGAGGAGGTCCCGCACGTGATGGTATCCCATCGATAGATAACCCACGTTTTTTAACCATCGACCAGGCAAAAGAGGAGCTCTCCGATGAGGATCCAATCCTGGGTGTTGAGATTGATGGAGTGAGTCGCGCCTACCCCATTGCCATTTTGAACTGGCATGAGATCGTCAATGATGAGACCAACGGGAACCCCTTTGTGGTGACCTACTGCCCACTCTGTGGTTCTGGTGTGGTCTTCTCTTCAGGCAGCACCAAAAAAGGTGGGGGAAAGCAACGGTTGTTTGGGGTCTCTGGATTGCTCTATAACAGTGATGTTCTACTCTATGATCGAGAGACCGAGTCGCTATGGTCGCAACTATTGGGCCGGGCAATAAGTGGAAAACTAAAGGGGGAGCGTCTGCAACTGCTGCCGGCAACCCACACCAGCTGGAAGGTATGGAAGAGGGATTATCCCACAACAACTGTGCTATCAAGACGTACCGGTTATTTTCGCGATTATGATCGCGACCCCTATAGCGGTTACGTGAATAGTGAAGGCATCTACTTCCCTGTAGAGAGCCTTAACCCTCTCTACCATCCAAAAGAGCGTGTTCTGGGGATTGAGATAGATGGGAAGTTCAAGGGATACCCATACTCTGAGCTATCACAGGCCAAGTCCCTTGTTGTTGATCGATTCAATGGTGTAGAGGTGAAGCTTCACTTTGATCAAGAGAGTAACAGTGCATGGGCTACAGACCTCAAAGGCAATAAGCTGCCATCCGTCTCATCATTCTGGTTTGCCTGGATGGCTTTCCATCCGGAGAGTGAGGTGTATCATGCAGATGAATAACAAAGCAGTGCTTGCCGTCATGTTTCTCATCGCAGTAGCAGCAGGGGTCAGTGCTTTTACAAACAATGGAGATAGCAGGTTGGACAGTGTGAACCGTAATGCATCAGAGAGAGCAATATTTGCTGGCGGCTGTTTCTGGTGTATGGAAGCCCCATTTGAGAAACTGGACGGGGTGGTGCAGGTAGTATCTGGATATACGGGGGGATATGAGGTAGATCCAACCTATGGACAGGTCTCTGCAGGTGAGACCAATCATCTGGAGGCGATAGAGATCATCTATGATCCTGATGTTATTCAATATGATGTCCTGCTGGATACCTACTGGAGGCAGATTGACCCCACAGATGGGGGCGGCTCATTCGTGGATCGTGGTGATCAGTATCGTTCAGCAATCTTCTATCTGAGTCCAGAACAGAAAATTCAGGCCCTGGAGTCGAGAGCAGAGCTGGATCGATCGGGACGTTACCAGAAACCCATTGTGACGGAGATTCTTGAGGCTAAAACCTTCTATCCGGCAGAGGAGTACCACCAGGATTACTCCAAGAACAACCCTCTGCGTTACAGCTACTACCGCCATGGTTCAGGGCGTGATCAGTATCTTGACAAGGTCTGGGGCGGTAACCGCAAGAGTGTAGCAGCTACCGGAGAGAGTATTTCCTCAAAAGAGGAGTTGAGGAAGAAGCTGACCCCGCTCCAGTACAGGGTGACCCAAGAGGATGGGACAGAACGAGCCTTCGATAATGAGTATTGGGATAACAAGGATGAGGGGATCTATGTCGATATTGTATCCGGTGAGCCACTCTTCAGTTCGGTTGACAAGTACGACTCCGGAACCGGATGGCCGAGCTTTATCCGTCCAATTGACGATGGCGTTGTAGTGGAGAGAGAGGATAGAAAATTCTTTTCGACTCGTACAGAAATTAGAAGTAAAAAAGCAGACTCCCATCTAGGCCATGTTTTTCCGGATGGACCAGCCCCGACTGGACTGCGTTACTGTATGAATTCGGCAGCCATGCGCTTTGTCCCCAGTGATCGGTTGGTGGATGAGGGGTACGGGCAGTATCTGAATATTTTTCCTGCTCTGCCTCCAGGCTGATGCCATGATCAGAGTGAGTTGCGTTGCCTAAATTTGATTAAGTTATAATCAGCTTCAGGTTACTAGCGGCTTTTGTGAGGATGTGGTTTGGCTACTACAGATAACAGCGGGTTTGATGATTTGCTCTCCAGGACTGCTCTGGGGGATCGCCGCGCCTTTGAAGAGCTTTATAAGGCAACTTCTTCGAAACTATT
>JACNFK010000012.1:18071-22525 GCA_014384675.1 Candidatus Thiopontia autotrophica
GGTGGGGAGTGTAAGGAAATATCAGAGTAGCCATTTTTTAATCGTAACTCTTTTCTCTATAGTGTGAAGAGGGTAAGGTGTTACCAGGCGGGATTGCTAGAAAGGGGGAACTTGATGAAGGCAGCTGTGCTGTTTGTTAAAGCCTTGGAAGCTGAGGGGGTTGAATATATCTTTGGGATTCCCGGAGAGGAGAATCTCGACCTGCTGGATGCACTCAAAGATTCATCCATCAAACTTATTCTTACCCGTCATGAGCAGGCTGCAGGCTTTATGGCGGCAACCTATGGGCGTCTTACTGGAAAGGCTGGGGTCTGCCTCTCAACTCTGGGGCCGGGGGCTACCAATTTGGTAACGGCAGCAGCTTATGCCCAGCTTGGGGCGATGCCGATGCTGATGGTTACCGGGCAGAAACCGGTCAGGAGTAGCAAGCAGGGCCACTTTCAGATTGTCGATATTGTCGACATGATGCATCCACTAACCAAAACTACCCACCAGATTGTAAGCGCAAGGAATATTCCAACCAGGGTTAGAGAGGCCTTTCGCCAGGCCGAGAATGAGCGTCCCGGTGCCACCCATCTGGAGCTGCCAGAGGATATTGCCCGGGAGCATACGGATGCACCACTGATCAGAAAAAGTCTGTTTCGTCGTCCGGATGCCGATGTAATATCGGTCAAGATGGCGGTAGAGATGATTGAGGATGCCTCTTGTCCATTGATTTTGGTGGGGGCGGGTGGCAATCGCAAGCGAACCAGCAAGAGCCTGACCAAGTTTATTGAGAAGACGGGTATCCCCTTCTTCACTACCCAGATGGGGAAAGGTGTTATTGACGAGAGGGACCCCCGCTTTCTGGGGTGCGCCGCACTCTCGGCGGAAGATTTTCTTCACCGAGCTATTGATGTCGCTGACCTTATTATCAATGTGGGACATGATGTGGTGGAGAAACCCCCATTCTTTATGAAGGGAGACAAGCCCAGCGTTATTCATATCAACTACCTGACCGCAGCGGTGGATCCGGTATACCATCCACAGCTCGGAGTTATTGGAGATATTGCCAATTCACTTGCACGAATTGCCAATCAGATTGAACCAAAGAGTAGCTGGGATTTTGCCAGGGTAATGGAGGTAAAAGCACATCTGGACAACCACCTGCTTGAGGGGGTGGATGACCCCCGCTTCCCGGTATACCCGCAGCGTCTGGTTGCCGATATCAGAAAGGTGATGCCGGAGGATGGAATTATTACCCTGGATAATGGGGTCTACAAGATCTGGTTCTCCAGAAATTACCCAGCCTATCAATCCAATACCGTACTGCTTGATAACGCCCTGGCAACCATGGGTGCAGGACTACCATCAGCTATTGCGGCAAAAACAGTTTATCCAGAACGCAAGGTGATGGCGATCTGTGGGGATGGCGGTTTTATGATGAACTCGCAGGAGTTGGAGACCGCAGTGCGCCTGAAGCTTGATCTGATAATTCTGATTTTACGGGACGATGCCTACGGGATGATCAAGTGGAAGCAGCGAAATATGGGGTTTGATGATTTTGGCCTGGACTACGGAAACCCGGATTTTGTCCTTTATGCCAGGAGCTATGGGGCACACGGGCATCGTATCGAGTGTGCTGATTGTCTGTTGCAGGTGATTACCAAATGTTTTGAGACACCCGGGGTGCATCTGATTGAGGTACCAATTGATTATAGTGAGAATGATCGAATTCTGAACCATGAGATCAAGGAGAGGAGTCATCTGATATGAACAAGATTTCCATTGTTGGGGCTGGCCGTGTTGGAGAGGCGACTGCGCACCTGTTGGCAGTAAGAGAGCATGCCCGTGAGGTGGTTCTGATTGATATCAGTGAGGGCGCCGCCTCTGGAACTGCGCTTGATATTCAGGAGACCGCGCCCATCCTCGGTTTTGATACCAAGCTGACTGGTAGCGATGATCCATCCCTGATGGCAGGGTCCGAGGTGGTGGTGATTACCGCAGGGGTTCCCCGCAAACCGGGGATGTCTCGCTCTGATGTGCTGGAGACCAACCTGAAGGTAATTGACGGTATTGTCGGTAATGTTGTTAAACATGCCCCGGATGCAATCATCATCATGGTGACTAATCCGGTTGATGTGTTGACCTACCATGCATGGAAGAGCAGTGGGTGGGATCGCAGCAGGGTAATAGGGCAGGCCGGGGTGCTGGATTCAATGCGCATGGCAAGTTTTGTCTCCATGGAGACCGGCTTCTCAATCAAGGATATCAATGCGATGGTATTGGGTGGTCATGGCGATACCATGGTGCCACTGCCTCGTTTTACCACCATTAATGGTATTCCGGTCAGACAGTTTATCGATGAGGAACCACTGCAGCAGCTGATTCAGCGAACCCGTGATGGCGGTGCTGAGATTCTTGCGCTCAAGCAGAATAGTAGTGCCTATGACGCCCCGGGTGCTGCAGTTGCAGAGATGATCAGTGCGATGAGTATGAACCGGAGAAGGATCCTTCCCTGTGTGGCCATTCTTGACGGTGAGTATGGGCAGAGTGATATTGCCATGGGGGTGCCGGTGGTACTGGGGCAGAGTGGAATGGAGAGTGTGGTTGAACTTGATCTGGACAGGGAGGAGATGGGGGCGTTCTCCCAATCGGCAGAGATGGTACTTGCCGATCTGCAGAAAATTTGAGTGTCGTGTAATGCAGTACATCAAGCAACAGGGGAAAGAGAGTATCGAGAGACGGTTGTCTAAACTAGAACAGATGGTTGGCGAACGCTTTCAGAGGGTTCCGGGGTGGGATCGGATATAGAGACCCTGCATCAGCTATTTCTGGATCGTGTTGAGAACACGCCGGATAGAGTTGCCTATCAATTCCATAGCCGTAAACAGGGGTTATGGGTCGATCTTAGATGGAGACAGATTGCCGGGCGTGTTGAGCTGTGGAAGCAGCAGTTGTCTGAGGTGGTGGTGGATCGGGGAGAGCGTCTGGCTATTCTGCTGGAAAATTCACCGGATTGGATTGGTGTTGATCAGGCTGCACTCTCTCTGGGGATGGTAACAGTTCCTCTGTTCTTTAATGATCGTGCGGAAAATATGGCTTATGTGATTACCCACTCTGGCGCGAAGATCCTGATATTGAGAGAGATGGCGCAGTGGGGGGCGTTACAACCGTTGGTTGCAGCTTCAGCTCTGGAGAGGGTAATCCTGATTTCATCAGATTGGGAAAGCTCAGTTGAGCTTCGCACCATCTGGCAGAGGGCGCACGCTGTTCAAGCAGAGAGTCAGCCAACCCCACCGAATGATCTGGCAACAATTATCTATACCTCAGGCACCACAGGCAATCCCAAGGGGGTGATGCTCTCTCATGGCAACATTCTGGAAAATAGTCGTGGCGCACTCTCTGTTGCGGAGATCTTCCCGGGGGATACCTTTCTCTCCTTTCTTCCTCTTTCCCATGCCTTGGAGCGTACGGTGGGGTGTTACCTTCCAATGATGGCTGGGGCAACGGTTGCTTTTGCCCGTTCGGCATTTACGGTACAACAGGATCTACAGGATATCCAACCCACGGTATTGATAACCGTCCCCCGGCTATTTGAAAAGGTCAATGAACGCCTTGAGAAGAAGCTTGCAGATGCCTCTGGATTGATGCGCTGGTTGGTGAGAATGGCTGAGAGAGCGGGAATAACACATTTTCTGATCCAACAGGGACGAGCCAGATGGGGTGTTGCGCAATTACTTTATCCATTATTGGATCTGGTTATTGGTAGAAAAGTGAGAGCCGCGCTTGGAGGAAGGTTGCGAATTGTGGTCTCTGGTGGAGCCCCTCTGATCTCATCCATTGCAGACCGATTTCTTGGTTTTGGTATCCCTATCCTGCAGGGATACGGTTTGACCGAGTGTGGCCCAGTCGTCAGCAGTAACCATCCGGAGGCAAACTATCCAGATAGTGTTGGTGAGGTGTTACCGAAAACAGAGTTAAAAATTAAGGAGGATGGTGGTGAGCTGTTGGTGCGTGGTCCAGGAATCATGCTGGGATATTGGGGTCAACCTGAAGAGACAGACAAGGTAATTGATTCGGGAAAATGGCTGCATACCGGTGATGTTGCTGAAGTTCGGGATAACCATCTCTACATTACCGGGAGAATAAAGGATATTCTGGTTCTCTCCAATGGCGAGAAGATCTCACCTGCCGATATCGAGATTGCCATTCTTCAGGACCCATATATTGATCAAGTGATAATAGCTGGAGAGGGCAGGCCATTCCTCTCCGCATTGGTGGTAGTTAATGAACAGGGGAGAGCGGTCACTAAACAAGAGTTGTCGATGAGAATATCATCTCGCATGGCCTCATTTCCTGGATATGCAAAGGTAAAACGGCTGATTATCCTTAATGAATCATGGACTATAGAGCAGGGGCTGGTAACACCAACCATGAAGCTGCGTAGAGAGAGGATTCTTGAGTATTATCAA
>JACNFK010000013.1 GCA_014384675.1 Candidatus Thiopontia autotrophica
TGGCCTGCAGGAGGTCACCCTCGTCAAAACAGGACTGCTCACAACGGGCCGCACCAACACATGATGCTGAAGTACGAACAGCTGGGCCCGCGCCACCAAGGTCAAAACAGAAGTCCTCAACACCAAGATCTTTAAATGTCTCGGTATCATTCAACTTATTAAATGCAACCTGTACGCCATCTGAATCAGTACCCTGAAGCAGAATATCGCCAGACTGGCCATGCATACATATAAGACCTGTGCCGGTCTCACCCCATACATCACACATCTTTCTAAGAAGATCAGAGGTATAGTGAAGGCCTGCAGGAGGCATGATACGTATTGTATGGAACTCCAGTGCATCAGGGTACATGGTCTCGCCACTATCATCCTTCAGCTCAGAGAAGCGAGGAATGATGCCGCCACCGTAACCGATGACACCTACTGTACCGCCCTTCCAGTAACCGCGACGGTTAACAAAAGATTGCTCCAGGGTACCAGTAACACCACGCATCATTTTGCTGTGTTTGTTGTCTGCTACAGAAATACGCTTTAATGAGCCAACATAACTTGGCCAAGGGCCCTTTTCCAGCTCATCAAGGTTAGGGGTTGGGATATCCAGCTCAGGGATATTTGCATTTAGCTTGGTCTTCTCTGACATTTGTAAGGCGCTCCTTAACGTTTACCAGTCAATTTCCTCGTTGCACAACTATTAGCACAACGCCAAAAAATAAATCTCGCCACAATCAACGGAACACCATATCAGACATTCCTTAAATTGGGAGTGGAAGTATGTCAGAGCAACCTGCCCTGTTCAACGCAATTCACCCTATTTTCGACAGGCAATCGGGATACCCAATATATCCCCAATGGGATAGGTTAAATGTGTGTTTATAATGAAATCATTATATTACGGCTATTTGCTCTAATTAAGGGGAACATACCCCTTGTATCCACTCTAACAGCCCCTAATGTATACTGGAACAGTTGGTTATTTTCTGAACATATTGAGATAAATATAGATGTTGAACCTAAGTGAAGTTCTGATGGAGAAGCAGCATGAGATGGAGTGCTTTGAGGATCTGGTACAGGCTGTTCACGAACAGGCAAGAGCCAGGAACAAGCGCTTCTTCCGGATGGATGTACGTCCACCATTCGCTGACACCCCCGACAACTGGGAAGATCGCCTGGAGGCTGCTTTTTACTGATTATGGATACTGAAAAGAGAGTGGAAACTATGGCTGCCGAAGATGAGGCCCAATCAAAAGAGGAGCGTCTTGCCACTCTGGAGTCCAGACTGAAGGGGCTCCCGCCATCAATTGAACGGGCCGAGCTTCTGCTGGATTACGGCACTCTAATGCTGGATTTTCAGCAGAATGAGGATGCCTGGGATGCCGCCTGGGAGGCATTTAACACCTTCACCGAGAATGAGAACTGGGAGCTGGCTGTTGTTGCCACAGATATTCTGGTCTCGGCCGACCAGAAAGACTCATTGGTCGCACTGGCTCATGGCATCTGGCTAGGGGTCACTTACCCAATCAACCCTGAAACCACCACAGCAATTCTGCAACACATGATAGATGAGTCTCCAGCCGGATCCGATACCGCTGCGGTAGCAGCAGTCACATCTCATTTTCTCGCCGACCATCGACGCTCTGAGGGACAGGATGGTGAGAATATTCTCTTTTTTACCAGCCAGAAATTGGCCGAGGTTGCGGCACAGCATCGCAACATCAAGGATCAGGATGAGTTTGAGATCTGGATGGCAGGAAATGAATTTGATAATCCTGACTCTTTTCTCCCCAAATTATCTGCCGCAGTAGATGCCCTGGCTGATGGTACCTGGTGGATCGATCGTGATGCGCTGCGTGCGGCTATTCCAAAAATATAGGCTGTCATGACATTCTGGGAAGAGGAACAGGGCCAACAATCCATAGAGATCTCTGATGATGTCGTGGATCTCAGCTTTCGTATTGATTGCAAAACTCTGCCGGTTGACCATGGCTGGGCATTGAGCAGAGCAATCCTCAACCATTTGCCGTGGCTCAGCGCTGAACCAAATGGTGCACTCCACCAGATTCTGGTGGCCGAGTCGGGAAATGGCTGGCTATCGCCCGATGATGGCAACGAGCTACTCTACCCATCCCGCAGAACAAAACTAACCATACGTCTGCCACAACAGAGGGTGGATGAGGCCATTTCACAACTTGATGGGGTGACACTGGATGTAGATGGTCATGCCATGAAGCTCTATAGGCCAGAGAGCCGCCTGCTCAGCACGATAACTACTCTTTATACCCGTTTTGCCATCTTCCATGACAATGAGACAGAAGATGATTTCCTGACCAGAATTTGCCAGGAGCTTGCAGAGCGGGGAATTTACCCCAGAAAAATGGTCTGTGGACGCACCAACCTGCTCAAGAGAGGAGAGGAGACAATATCCACCCACAGCCTTATGCTGGCTGATCTCACCCCCAAGGAGGCTATTGCCCTGCAACAAAGAGGGCTAAGTGAGGGAAAAGATTTTGGATGTGGGTTGTTTTTACCCCACAAAACAGTGGAAAATCTAATTCTGGAGAAAGATTAATCTGAACTCGCCACCAAGTAGCTTACTCTGGGTGGTGAAAATTTTGTAACTGGCTTAACAAGGAGAACCAAACCATGAGCTATGAAGTCAATGGACAGACCATCGAAACCAACCCAAACGGCTATCTTGATAATATCGATGAGTGGAACGAGGATGTAGCAAAAGTTATCGCCGAGGCAGAGGGTATCGACATGAGTGACAAGCACTGGGATGTTGTCAACTACCTGCGTGACGAGTTTGTCAACAATGGTGGCAACCAGCCCAACGATCGTCACATGATGAAGGCAATGGGTGCGGCATGGGACGAGAAGCTCAAGTCCAAGGATCTCTATATGCTATTCCCAAAACAGCCATCAAAGCAGGCTGGAAAGATTGCAGGTCTGCCCGAGTCACGTCGTAAAGGCGGTTACTAGTCAGACAGAGAGCAAAGGGCACGAGGTAAGTGGTACTGGTCAATCTCATTGAGTCGCTTCGCGGGCGTTTTACGGATGGTGAGGAGATTCCTGAGCTGGATCAACTGGAGCAGCGTCTACTCCACTCTGAACAAGAGACAGAGCTACAGGTTCGTAATCAGACCAGGCACCTTGCACAACAGGCTGCCTCTCTGCGAATTCTCTATGACGTAGTTGCCAGCCTCAACAGCTCGGAAAATGTACAAAAGCTTTTACTCCGGTTTCTCTCTTTTCTGAAGGAGATGGTTGGTGCCGATGCTGCCACCATCCGTCTGCTCACCCCTGACAACCAGATGAAGCTCCTCTCCAGCATTGGAATGGATGATGAACTGGCACAACAGAAGGGGATAATCCCCGTAACCAATAGCCTCTGTGGAGAGGCTCTCTCCGAGCAGACCATCCTGCATCAAGAGAACCCGTGCGACTGTCGAGATGTAGATGGGGTAGAGCTACCCTGTTCAAAAAACGGGGTCATCATTGTCCCCCTCCAGCATCAAGAGAAAATCCTGGGTGTCTACACCCTCTTTGTCTCGCCTGAGCGCCAGAATGTCAGTCGAGAGATGGATCGACTGCTGCTCAATATTGGGCAGAATCTGGGCATGGCTATTGAGAAATTTCGCCTTGAACGAGAGGCGCATAAAAGCAAAATGGATCAGGAGCGCACCCATATTGCATATGAACTTCATGACTCATTGGCACAGACCCTGGCCAGCCTGAGAATCAGAACCCAGATTATGGAGGAGCATCAGAAACAGGCTGACAGGAAGCGTAATAAAAGTGACGTCCCGGGCATCCATCTCTCCGAGATCTTGCATATTCAGCAAGGACTTCATCAGGCAAATCGTGAACTCCGAAGCCTTATTGCCAATTTCCGTGCTCCAATTCACCAACAGGGTGTAATCCAGGCGATAACCACGCTGACTGACGAGTTCAGAAAAGAGCACGGCATCAACACATATTTTCAACATCAGTGCGAGAGCATCCAGCTCCCGCTGGAGAGTGAGAGACATCTACTGCGAGTTATTCAAGAGGCACTTGCCAACGTGCATAAACACAGCCAGGCACAATCTGTTCGTATTCTTGCTGACTGTATCCCGGAGCATAAATTCTGGATCCTGATTGAGGATGATGGCATCGGATTCAATCCTGGCGAAAAGAGGCCAATTGAGGGGGAGCATATCGGGCTATCTGCCATGCAGCAACGAATTGAGGCGATAGGTGGTACACTCGAAATAGAGAGTGAGCCGGGAGATGGTACCCGCATTACAATCACCGGAACCGTCAACGCAAGTAATGAAGAAGATATTTTTGATCTCTTATGAAAGTCTTACTGATTGATGACCACACCCTGTTTCGCACCGGAATCGGTGCTCTGCTTCAGGGGCATGATATTCAACTTGCGGCCGCCGTAGGTACAGGCAAGGAGGGGCTGCAGTTAGTAACAGAGCTGGAGCCTGACATTGTTCTGCTCGATCTGCGGATGCCGGAGATGGATGGGATAGAGGTTCTTTCAGAGTTAAAAAAACGGGAGCCATCGCTCCCTGTCGTCATGTTAACCACCAGCGAAGAGGAGTCAGATCTTTTGTCTGCGCTACAGAGTGGTGCTCAAGGGTATCTGCTTAAGGATATGGAGCCAGAGGAGCTGGTCTCTTCACTGGAGCGCGCACTAAATGGAGAGGTTGTGGTGGCCCCATCAATGACTCCGCTGCTTGCCCGTGTTGCCCAGGGGGAGATCCTGAAAACACACCAGAGAGATGATCTCAAGGCTCTGCTGACACCAAGGGAGTATGAGATTCTTCTGCATCTTGCGGAGGGGCAGAGCAACAAGGTTATCGGTCGTGAACTCGACATCTCTGATGGCACGGTTAAACTTCATGTCAAATCCATTCTGCGCAAGCTGGATGTACACTCACGTGTAGAGGCTGCAGTAATTGCAGTAGAACGTGGCATCACCAAACACAAGGCATAAATCTGGAGCTAACAGACAGACATCATGAAACTATATACCGAACTGATCAAAGATCTTACCCCCCATGTTACCGAGATATTTCCATGGGATCTGAAGGATAGGCTGTCCGCAGAGAACGATATTCTGATGTTGGATGTGCGCGAACCATACGAGTTTGCAAAGATGCATATTCGCAACTCAATAAATGTGCCACGGGGGATCCTGGAGACTGCATGTGAATGGAACTATGAAGAGACAGTTCCAGAGCTTGCCACCGCCCGTGACCGTGAAATTGTTGTTGCCTGCCGCTCTGGAAACCGCAGTATATTTGCTGCCCATACCATGCAGCTTATGGGATACAAGCACGTCACATCACTGAGAACAGGCCTTCGAGGATGGAATGATTATGAGCAGGAGATGATCTGTGGCAACTGCAGTGAGGATGGGGTTGTGATGGATATTGATGAGGCAGATGAGTACTTCAGTGCAGGGCCAACCCCGGAACAGATGAAACCAAAAAACTTGTAAAGACCGCTACAACCCCCGCTTGCGAATCATCCAGAGAGCGCTCAACAGGAAGAGTGAGGGGGCCAGGAATGCGGTCACAATCGGGTTAAACTGGTAGATCTCTCCGGTGTTCATCAATACCTTGTTGAGAAGATAGAAACCGATCCCCAGAAAAACCCCCATAACTACCCTTTTTCCTGCAGAGAGCGAGCGCCCCTCGGTAATGGAGAATGGTATTGCCAGAACCAACATAACCAACATACTGAACGGCATCGCCAGGCGCCCCCAAAAGGCGTGCTGATAACTGCCTGCATCAAGACCGCTGTTTTCCAGAAAAGCGGTGTAACTATAGAGCTCGACCATGGAGAGGTCTACCGGATCACGCGAGGCCAGCCGGATAATGTCATGCGAAATGGTTGACTGATGTTTTGCCTCATCAGCACTGACTGTAGCAATTGGACTCTTATCCAACTGCGTTGACCGCACCTGTTCCAGCCTCCACTCCTCCCCTTCATGAAAGGCACGATCTGCATAGCTCACCTCGGCAAGATCACCAGGCTCTGGTATCTTCATCCATTGAATGCCGGCGACTGATCCATCACTGCCCACATGCTGCATGCGCACAAAATAGTCGCCATCACGCAACCAGAAGACCTCTCTGGAGTACTCCACCACAGACTCATGTAGCGCCTCAGCCTTGATTATTTTTGCTCCTCTCTCCGCAGCAGGGACAACAAGCTCCATGTTAATGACTGCGATCAGAACAGAGAGAAGACCAATTATGCGCACCCGCCACAGTATCCCCAGGATGGATACCCCGGTGGCCCGCATGATGGTCAGCTCATTCGATGCCGCCAACCCTCCAAAAGAGAAGAGGCTGCCAATCAGTACCGCAGCTGGCAACATCTCCTGCACGATTTTCGGCATCTTCATAAGTACAAACGAGACCGCTGTAGTAGTGGTGAAATCCTGCTTGCCAATATTTCCCATCTCACCGGCAAAGGTGACAAAGTAGGCGATAGAGACCAGACTCAACAGGGTGATCACCCCGCCCCAGACGATCTCACGCCCCAGATACCACCCCAAAATATTATTGTTATCCAAAGAGGATCTCTTCATGAGCCCCCTCTCCATCTCAAGGAGATGCCGTCACGCAGGTAGAGGATGAATATCAGTACCACAATTGAGAGATATACCCAGCTCATCCCCATCCAGCTCTCCACCACGCCACGTTCTATCCATCCATATGAGATATTGAACAGATTGCTGAACAGCAGGTAGAGCAGAATACCGGGCACCATCCCCGCATATTTTCCGCCTCGTGGTGAGGTTCTGCTCAGTGGAACTGCAAGAAAAACCAGCAGTACAGTCATTACCGGAAGAGAGAGTCGCCACTGTAGCTCGGCCTTGTACTGTAACCGCTCAGAGCCCCACAAGGCCTGGAACGGGATTGCCCGTCCAGACGGCTCTCCACTGGTCGATTTTTTCAGATCAAGCTTTACCCCATACTCCTCAAAATCAACAATCTCAACATCGGCATCGCCCGGGCGGCCGCCATACTGCCTCCCCTCTCTCATCACCAGCCACTTGCCATCCCCGTTCTCGTTTGGCAAAAGCTGTCCGAATCTTGAGGTGATAATGCGAAATCTATCTGGAGGCACCGATTCATAGAAAAAGACCCCCCTCATGTCCCGCTGATCTACAGATATCTCCTCCGCATAGAAGATCCTCTCCCCTTTGCCCGATAGAGATTTAAAACGCCCAGGAGTCAGCCCGACCAGATTTGCATTGGCATTAATCTCATCGTGAATATTGTTTATTTCTGTCTGCGCCCATGGAGTGACAAAGAGCACAAACATGGTAACCACTGTAGCCACTCCAACAGAGAACCAGCGCACTCCGCGTGAGGCCCTGAAAATATCCACCCCACCGGCCCGAAAAGCGGTGACCTCACTCTCTTGATAGAGTCTTCCGAAGGCTAGCAGCACCGAAAAGAAGAGTGTCATCGGTATGACCATTCCCATATATGCAGGCACCTTTAACCAGACCAGTTGCCATACATGCTCCAGTGGAATCTGTCCGGCAACCGACTTGGCCATCATCTTGCTTATGCGCAAAGCCAGAAGAAGTGTGATCAAAACAGGGGTGGCTACAACCCACATCCACACTACCTGCTTAACCAGATAACGTTCGAGCGTAGTAAAGCGGGCGATAACCCATTTTTTCTCTGGCACGTTTGATCCCATTCGCTAATAATATCCGTTTTACTGATTGAATAAAGTGGAGATTTAAAATATGGATTTTTCCGTTACCAGTGCTGTATTGGAGAAGAGCAAAAGCGACTGCATAATCTGTGGTATTTATCATGGCCAGAAGCTCTCATCTGCCGTCTCCACACTAAACGGGGCCACAGGAGACGCCATTCAGCAGCTGATAGATCGTGGTGATCACAAGGGCAAGGCGGGAGAGGTTCAGTGGCTTCACGCCCCCAATGGTATATCTGCCCAGCGGATACTTCTGCTAGGGATGGGGGCAGAGAGCAAACCCGGTAATCGTGATCTCAAAAAATCGATCGCCGCTGCTGTTGAGGCACTACGAAAGAGTGGTAGCCGCAGTGCAACCCTCGCAACATCTACCATACTCTCCTCTACTGATACTCAAGAGCTCTACCACTTGACGCGCACGGCAGTAGAGACCATTGAATCCACCCTTTACCAATTCGATATACCCTCATCCAGGAAAAAGAGCAGGCCGCTACTCAAGAAGATCACCTTTAATGTTGCTGATCGCAAGGGCTTAACAACTGCCAAAAAGGGTATCGAAGAGGGTAAGGCAATTGCAGACGGGGTTTCACTGGCGCGCACACTTGGCAACCTGCCAGGCAATATCTGCACGCCGAATTATCTTGCCAGTCAGGCACGCAAGATTGCACGCGGTGAAAAATCGATATCTGTTCGTGTCCTCAGCGAAAAAGAGATGGAGAAGCTGGGGATGGGAGCACTGCTATCTGTTGCCCGTGGAAGTGATCAGCCGGCCAAACTGATTGTTGCAACATACAGCGGGGGGGCAAAAAAAGCGCCGCCCGTTGTGCTAGTTGGCAAAGGGGTCACTTTTGACTCTGGTGGAATCTCCCTCAAGCCCGGGGGTAAAATGGATGAGATGAAGTTCGACATGTGTGGCGCGGCCTCTGTGCTTGGAACCCTGCAGGCCGCCCGCGATCTTAAACTGCCGATCAATCTTGTTGCCATCATTCCCGCCACCGAGAACCTTCCAAGTGGCAAGGCGACAAAACCTGGTGATGTTGTGACCAGCATGTCCGGACAGACCATCGAGGTTCTCAATACAGATGCCGAGGGGCGACTGATACTCTGTGATGCACTCACCTATGCAGAGCGTTTCAAGCCTGCAGAGGTTATCGACATTGCCACCCTGACTGGCGCCTGTGTGGTGGCCCTGGGCAAGCACGCATCCGGGCTCCTCAGCAATGATGACAAGCTCGCCAATGACCTGATACAGTCCGGTGAAGAGAGCGGTGACCGCACCTGGAGATTGCCGCTCTGGGATGAGTATCAGCCTCAACTGGATTCCAACTTTGCCGATATGGGGAATATTGGTGGACCTGAGGCTGGAACCATTACTGCCGGCTGCTTCCTCTCCCGCTTTACCGAAAAACAGCGCTGGGCCCATCTGGATATAGCTGGTGCCGCATGGCTTCAGGGCAAGGAGAAGGGGGCAACAGGACGCCCGGTTTCGCTGCTGGTTCAGCACCTCTTGAACCTGGGATAAGTTAATCAGAGGCCTCCTAGTCAGCGCAAAACAAGAGCCATAATAGTGGTAAAATCGCCCGCCATGGAAAAAAGATACGACCCTCATGCCATTGAACAGCAGTGGTACAAGAGCTGGGAAAAACAGGGCCACTTCTCGCCCAGTGGCAGCGGCGACCCCTACTGCATAATGATTCCGCCACCCAATGTGACTGGAACACTGCATATGGGTCACGCCTTTCAGGATACCCTGATGGATACCCTGACCCGCTACCACCGGATGAAGGGAGACAACACCCTCTGGCAGCCGGGCACTGACCATGCCGGTATCGCCACCCAGATGGTGGTTGAACGTCAGCTCAATGCAGATGGTGTAACCCGTCATGATCTGGGCCGTGAAACATTTATCGACAAGGTGTGGGAGTGGAAAGGTGAATCAGGGGGCACCATCACCCGTCAACTGCGCCGTATGGGCTCATCTCTGGACTGGTCCCGAGAGCGCTTCACCATGGATGATGGTCTCTCCGATGCGGTACGCGAGGTCTTTGTCCGTCTTTATGATGAAGGGCTGATCTACCGTGGCAAAAGACTGGTCAACTGGGATCCGGTACTCCATACCGCAGTCTCCGATCTGGAGGTGGTCTCTGAGGAGGAGAACGGCCATATGTGGTACATCCACTACCCTGTCGCCGATGAAAACGGCACTGCCACTGATGAATATGTAACTGTTGCCACTACTCGTCCAGAGACCCTGCTGGGAGACAGTGCAGTAGCAATCCATCCCGACCATCCAACCCTCTCCCGACTGATTGGAAGTAGCGTAGTGTTACCACTGTGTGACCGTACCATTCCTGTTGTTGGTGATGAACATGCCGACCCCGAGAAAGGGACCGGTTGTGTCAAGATAACCCCGGCACATGACTTCAATGACAACGAGGTGGGCAGACGTCACAACCTGCCACTGATAAACATCTTCACCATCGATGCAAAGATCAATGATGAGATGCCGGAGAGATATCGTGGCATGGATCGCTATGATGCACGCAAGGCAATTGTAGATGATCTGGATAGTGCCGGCCTGCTTGAAAAGGTTGAACCACATAAACTGATGGTGCCGCGTGGGGACCGCTCTCACACTGTGATCGAGCCATACCTGACTGACCAGTGGTATGTAAAGGTGGCACCTCTTGCAGAGCCCGCAATTGATGCAGTAAAGAGTGGCAAGATAAAGTTTGTCCCGCAAAACTGGGAGAAGACCTATTTCGAGTGGATGAACAACATTGAGGACTGGTGTATAAGTCGCCAGATCTGGTGGGGGCACCGTATACCTGCCTGGTATGATGTCGACGGTAATATCTATGTTGCAGACAGTGAGGATGAGGTTAGGGAAAAATACAGTCTGGATGCAGATATAACCCTGACCCAGGATGAGGACGTACTGGATACCTGGTTCTCCTCTGCCCTCTGGCCATTCTCTACCCTTGGCTGGCCCGAAAAAACCCCAGAGCTTGAGACTTTCTACCCAACCAGCGTGCTAATCACAGGTTTTGACATCATCTTCTTCTGGGTCGCCAGAATGATCATGATGGGGCTCAAGTTTATGGATGATGTCCCCTTCAAGGAGATATATATCCATGGGCTGGTAAGAGATTCACACGGACACAAGATGTCCAAGTCAAAGGGTAATGTGCTCGACCCTATCGATCTTATTGATGGTATTGAGCTGGACGAGCTGGTCGCCAAACGGGCTACTGGACTGATGCAGCCACAGATGCGCAAGAAGATCGAGAAGGCTACCCGCAAGGAGTTCCCTGATGGTATTCCATCATTTGGTACCGATGCACTGCGCTTCACCTTTGCAGCCCTTGCCTCAACTGGCCGTGATATCAATTTTGATCTTGGTCGAATCGAGGGCTACCGCAACTTCTGCAACAAGATCTGGAATGCGGCTCGCTATGTTTTGATGAACACAGAAGAGCAGGACTGCGGACAGAGTGGCGGGGATGTTGAACTCTCTACCGCCGACAGATGGATTATCAGCCGTCTGCAACAGACCGAGGAAGAGGTGGTGCGTGCAGTAGATCAATACAGGCTGGACCGGGCTGCCAATGCAATATACGAGTTCACCTGGAACGAGTACTGTGACTGGTATCTGGAGCTCTCCAAGCCGGTGCTATACAGTGACAACAGCAGCGATGAGGCTCTGCGCGGCACCAGGCGTACTCTTGTAATGGTGCTGGAGACCATACTCCGTCTCTCCCACCCTATCATGCCATTCATAACCGAGGAGATCTGGCAACGGGTCGCCCCTCTTGCAGGTAAAACCCTGTCCGAGGGTGAATCAAGCCTGATGCTGGAACCATATCCAGTTGCAGACAACTCCAAAATAGATCCAGATGCCACTGCCGAGATGGAGTGGACTAAATCCTTCGTGCTTGGAATTCGCAGCATCCGTGGCGAAATGGATATCCCTCCAGGAAAACCTCTGCCTGTACTTATTCAGGACGGCTCTGCAGAAGATATTGCACGTATCTCAAACCACGGGGCTACACTCAACTCACTTGCACGACTTGACTCTATAGAGATTCTGGAAGATGGTACCAATGCACCGGAGTCCGCCACAGCACTGGTTGGCAACATGAAGATCCTGATCCCAATCTCCGGGCTGATCGACAAGGATGCAGAGGTTCAGCGACTGGATAGAGAGATTGGGAAGATTGATGGCGAGATCTCCAGAGTAAATGGCAAACTCAATAATGCAAACTTTGTGGAGCGTGCACCCGAGGCGGTCGTTGAAAAAGAGCGTACCCGTCTGCAGGAACTGATCAACAGACAGCAACAGCTTCAGGCTCAGAGAGAGAAGATTGAGGCATTATGATTAAAATCGTAACAATCATATTTACTCTGCTGCTGTCACAGATGGCGAGTGGCGCAGAACGCTACCTCTCCGGCATCCCCGTACCACTCCGTGCAGAACCGGACAGATCCAGCAGACTCCTGCAGCTACTACCAGCCGGAGAGTATGTGTCGCTTGGCAACGAGAGTAAAAATGGATTCACCCTTATAACCACAAACTCCGGGGTCAGAGGATGGGTCACAAGCCGCTATCTCACCAAACGATCACCGCTACCCGCAACCGCCAAATCATCGCAAATAGAGAGCAACCAAAAACAGATGAAAATCAAGCTGGAAAATAGCCGACTCAAAACCAGAATAACCAGTATCCAGCAAGAGAAACGTATCCTCGAGTCAGAGATTCAAAAGCTTAAGGAGAGCAGCCACAGAGCCAACCAGGAGGTTGATACCATCCGTGATATAAGTGAAAGCGCTCTGGAGATGGAGAATGAAAACCACCTGCTACGTGATCAGGTACGGGTTCAAAAACGAGATCTCGAGGCATTGCAACAGGAGAACAAGGCACTACAGGACAGAAAAGACCGGGACTGGTTTCTGGTGGGGTCCATGGTATCCATTCTGGCCCTGTTGATCGGGTTCTCTATTTCCAGAATGCGTGGTGGCAATAACAGGGGACGTGCCCGCATCTGACCATAAAAAAACCCACCGCAAGGGTGGGTTTGGTTGTAACCGACTTGGATTATCTTATTTCTTTTCAGCCGCTGCCTTTGCAGCCGCTGCAGCCTTCTGTCTGGCCTGGGCCTGGGCTTGCATCAGGGCCATGCGAAGCTTGTTCGACCCGCCAACCAATGTGTCAGTTGGGTTGTTCTTGCAGTGCGCTACCATCGCACTCCAGGCCTGGTTGGCTGTAATATTGAGTTGCGGCCCACGTTGAGTCATTGCAACCTGATTCATTGCACTTAGATATCCGTGAACCCATCCCCCATAGGTCATGGTCGAGGCCTGCTGATTTTTTGTAATCTGCTCTGCTACCGCCTTGCATGTGGTCTGTCCCAGACCCAATATCTGTAGTCTTGGCCCCTGTTGTGGTTGCGCAGCCTGTTTGGCCTGCTCCTCAGCAACGGTAACACCAGAAAATGTCATCCCCATAACCATCAACCCCAATACTATTTTTTTCATTTTTTGCCCTTTCATTGTTGTCACTCCACCTCATAGAATTAAAACAGTTGCACTCAGAGTATTACATATTTCGTACTGAAAACAAGTCATTTATTTCAAACTGTTGCAATAATTAACGCTCACGCATCGACTCCCCCATTGAGTCCAGAAACGGGGAGAGCAGATAGTCCAGCACCGTCCTCTTTCCGGTAATAATGCTGGTGGTCACCTGCATCCCCGGTAGCAGATGGTAGCGCAGATCCCCACGCTCAAAATAGCTGCGCTCGGTCTCCACCCGCACCCGATAATATGGATCCCCCTCCTGCGGCACCATGGTGTCGGGGCTGATAAAGATCACCCTGCCGTCCAGTTTTCCCAGACGGGAGGCATCACTTGACTGTAGCCGCACCTGTGCCGGCTGATCCACCTCCACATAGCCGACATCCTGTGGCAGCAGACGGGCCTCCACAATCAACTGATCTCCGGCGGGTACCACTTCCGCCAGCACCTCGCCAGCCTTGACCACCCCTCCCACCGTATAGATATTGAGGGTCTTGACCACTCCATCCACCGGAGAGCGCAAAGTAGTACGTTGCAGGCTATCCTGCAGCTTGTTCATCCGCTTGGAGAGCTCGCCGTGCTGACGCCGCGACTCCTCCAGCTCCTTGCGGGCCTCCTCCTCAAACAGGTAGCGGATCTGCTCATACTTCTGCCGCGCCTCCACCAGTGCAGACTCCGCCCCGCTAAGGCCGGCAAGATCCTCTGCCAGTTGCCCCTGCATGGTCTCCCTCTCACGCAGCAGGGAGAGGTGGTTGTAACGGTTAGTGAGCTCATCCTTGAGCAGATCCTCACTGATGCTGATCTGCTCGCCAATCAGCTCCAGACCTGGGCGCAGACTGGCAATCCGGGCCTTGATCTTGCCGATCTCCTGCTCCTTCTGTTTGATCTGCTCCTGCTGGGAGTCACGTTCACTGTAGTAGCGAAACCTCCTCTGCTCAAACTGCATCTGTGAGCGGGCAACCAGAATCGGGTGCAGGGCCTCGAATTCATCCGGATAGGCTGGCTGCTCCGCTCCACTAGATTCCGCCTCCAACCGGAACAGATCCACACTGAGGCCATTGAGTCGCACCTCCAGCTCCTCTACATCGGCCATACTGGCGGTGGACTCCAGCTCAAACAGCGGCTGCTCTGCACTCACCTGCTCCCCCTCCTTGACCAGAATTCTGCTCAGGATCCCCCCCTCCAGATGCTGCACATACTTCACGTTGGTACTGGGAATCACCTCCCCCTCAGCTACACTGACCATGTCCAGTTCGGCTAGATACATCCACGCCCCTGCCGATCCCACCAGTGCCATCAGCAGGAGGAGAAGACCAGTTACAGAGGCAGTGCTCTCTTTATGCTGTGGGTTGTTCTGCTGATCGGCCACTATTCAGCCCTCTTCTGAGCGACGGCAGCCACGCCCTTGTTCGGTTCTGTTCCGCTACCACTCTGTCTGGCCTGAATTCCAGGGGTTGGCTTGACCCCGAGATCCATCAGGTAGTCCGCAATCTTCAGAAACTCCTGATCATGTGAGATCACTATAATAGTCTTGCCCTCGCCCCTGAGCTGCTGGAAGAGAGCATAGACAGCGCGTCTCCCCTCCCCGTCCAGCCCCTCGGTTGGCTCATCGGCAATAAAGAGATTGCCACCTGTTGCCAGCGCCCGCGCCAGTGCCAGACGGCGGCGAATCCCCAGTGCCAGATGTCTACCACCCTCCCGAATCACCATCGACAGTCCATCCTGACTGCTGTCGAGGAATGGGCGCAGACCGGCAATCCGAATCACCTCATTCAGCCGTTCCGGTGTAATCTTCGGATTAGCCAGTGCAATATTCTCCTCAATGGTTCCAGTTACAAAGAGCGGCTCCTGCGGAATATAGCTGAGCTGCATTCTCCACCACGGCAGTGCGATCTGGCGCAGATCAAGATTATCCACCAGTATCTGCCCCTTGGCAGGTTCAAGCAGCCCCACCAACATACGAACGAATGTAGTTTTGCCGGAACCATTTGGACCAACTACCGCCAATGTCTTCCCTGGCTCCAGTGTCAGATTGACCGACTCAAACAGCTGGATGGAGGATCCCGGATAGGAGAAGGCAAGCTCCTGCAGCTCAACCCTGCCCGCATACTGCTTCAGCCCGCTCCCCTTTATCCGCTCCAGTGGCATCTTCATGAATTCCCGAAGAATATCTCCCGCCTGCTTTGCCGTGGCGAAGGTCTCCCCCATCTGTGACAGGCGGGTCAGCGGCATCAGGGCACGGCCTGCCAGTATGTTGGCACCAATCATCGCACCTACCGTAAGATCCCCATTGACCACCTGCAGGGCACCCACCGAGACGATAGCCACCGTCTGCAGACTCCCCACCATCCCCATTCTCGACTGCAGGGCGTCCCGGCTGGAGAAGAGTCTGTTGCGCAGCCTCGCCAGCATGGAATCACTCTCTCCCCACCCCCGGGAGAGGAAATTGGCCCCATTGAAGGCACGGATTGTCTCGGCTGCCGAGACTGCAGAGCCGAGAATACCGGCCCGCTCCGCAGCGACCTCCTGTGCCTGTTTTATCCCCCGTCTTCCCCCCATCTGCACAACCATTGCCATCAGCAGAGATAACCCCATAGCAGCAACCGAGATAAACGCCAGTACCGGGCTCAACAGCCACAACACAAAAACGAACAACAGTGCAAAAGGGAAATCGAGTAGTGCCGCCACGTTCTGTGGCATGGTCACGGCCCGAATGGAGTCGACCCCACGCAGAATCTCGTGACGCTGACCAAAAGAGACCCGATCCAGCGCAGACTGCTGAGTCTGCAACAGTACCGAAAAGGCAGCCTCCGAGAGGCGATCACTATCATCCCTGTTCTGGGCCACAATCAGGCGCCTGCGCAGAGAGCGGAAGGACAGCTCAAAAACAACGGCAATCAGGGTACCGACAGCCAACGAGGTGAGGGTAGAGTTGACCCCATGAGAGATAAAACGGTTCAGTACCTGGATCACAAACAGCGAGGTCGCCAGCCCCAGCAGGGCGATCACAAAGGTTGTGATAATCAGTTGCAGGGTCAGCCCGGGATGGGCAAAAAATCGTCGAAACAGCTCTCTCATTGCTCTTTGTCTGTAACTGTTATTTTTCTTCGGACAGAGACCACCGTCTGCTCCCCCTCGTTACCCTTTCTAACCAACCGATACGCCCCAGTATACTCCCCCCTCTTCAGGGGGGTCGACAGCTTCTTGCCAGCATACCCCAGATGGAGGGCACGCCCACTACCATATGGGGCAGAGATATTCTCAATCATGGTGGTGCCATCCGGCGCAATAATAGCAAAGTGCTCCACATCCCCCTTCTCCACCCCTGTCACCTCAACCCAGAACAGCAATGCCGGTGACTCTGGCAATACATTGCCTCTATCGTGCAGCCCCAACACCACCTCCGGAAGGGTTGGTACCTTGTTGGCAAAACCAGCGCTCACCAACTGTGTTGCTGCCGGGATCATCCCCTCCACGGTACTGCTCACCCAGAGAGTAGACTGAGCAGAACCGCATCCAGCCTCAATCACGTCTCCAGTGAATGGATCAATCTTTGTCCCATTCCGTTGCACCCGAAACTCCAGATGGGGAAAGTTGGTAAGGCCAGAGAGACCCATCTCCCCCAGCTTCTGTCCTGCCACCACACGCTCCCCCCTGACAACCAGAATACTCCCCTTGCGCAGGTGACAGTACTGCGTTTTCCAGCCACCATCATGGCGAATATAGACCCCGTTGCCACACTCTTTTCCCTTTAAAAAAGCCGCCCTCTTGCCGCTGAAGATACCATCCGGCATCCCGTCCCGCACCCCCTCCACCACCCCACCGAGCGAGGCCACCACCGGAATTCTCCTCTGCAATTCAGCCACCCGCACCACCCGAAAGTCAGTACTGGTGTAACCATTACTACTCAATGGGCCACAGCGATGATCCCCAAAACCGATGCCCAGCTGTTGATCAGGCATCCGCTGGATAAAACAGTCACTACCGGCACAATCAATGGGGGAGAGCAGCGTCACCTCTCCAGCACCAGATGCATGGAGCGGTGTTGACAGAGAGAGAACAATAAAGAGAGAGAGCGTACCGAAAACAGAAAAAAACTCCTCCCAAATAGTGGGAGGAGCGTGTTTATGTCGATCCATCATGATCCAGAGGATCATCAAGCGATCATCACAATATCATTTTCATCAATGGTGATACTGGTACCAAGATCCACCACCTGGACTGCATTATTGACTCCTGCGCCATCAGCATCGTAGTAGAGCACGCCACTATCGGTATCAACCAGGAAGGTCTCACCTGCACTGCTGGCAGCTGTAATATTAGTTCCAATCAGAAGATCATCGGCATTTACAGCGCTGCCTACATTGATATCGCTTACCCCGGCGGCAGAGAATACTGCAGCAGAGAACTGCAGGGTGTCATCAGCATTGCTCCAGTCACTGATCGTATCGGAACCCGTCAGGCTGTTAAAGACAAAGATATCGCTGCCAGTACCACCAGTCAGGGTGTCACTGCCGGCACCACCAGTCAAGGTGTTGGCTGCTGTATTACCGATCAACAAATCATCCTGATTGCTACCAATCGCATTTTCTATTAGCACGGGTGAAAAACTAGCTAAATTCCCCGCATTAGAGAAACCACCACCGATTAATGTATTGGATGTTGCACTGACATTGACACCATTAAACCAGGCACTACTTGGATTCTCTGTCATTGGCGTCAGATCAAGAATAATATCCTCTCCGCTAATACCTGACCCATCCAGCGTATCAGTACCACCACCATCCCAGATTGCAGACAAATCTGTTGCCGTTGAAATCGTATATGTGGTGTTTCCTGCATTATACGCAGCATTCGGTCCATACAGATATTGGGCAACCATCATGTCGTACACCATGGGTCCATCAGGTGCGCCTGATGACGCTGTCAGTGGATACTGCTGCGAACTTGCAAGATCCGGAGCATCCCAATCTGCTGACACATACGCTGCCGGAACAGTATTACCGGCTGATGCAGACGAAGCCTGACTACCTGCTGTCCATAGTGCTGCATTGTAGGACATGTTGCTATAGAGCCATGAGTTTGAATCTGTAATCAATCCAGCTGAACTTGTTGGATCCCAACCAAAACTTGTTGAGGTATTGGAACCATTATTCGCACCCCCCCAAGAGTGACTCAAACCTAAAGCGTGGCCGATCTCATGAACCAATGTATTCCAACCGTTGCCGCCAACCTGAAGTGCTGATTGTGTAAAATCAAGATTCTCATTCAGAAAGATATCACCCGTTGCTGTTGCAAAGGTGGTGCCATAGGCTGTATTGAGTGCTGCTGGGCTATCAGTCAGATATGTCACGCCATAAGCGCCGTCCACAATTGACGATCCTGCTGCGAGGAACAGCCCAATATCCGCATTGGAATTATTGTAGGATCCCGCGCTTGCTGATGGCAGATACTGGATATTGGCGCCAATCACATTGGACCATGCCTGCATAGACTCCTCTACGGCCTCCATCTGATAACTCTGCCAATTGTGTGGGGTACCGCCTATAGCCTGATCGTAAAAAGTATAGGTAATAGCGTTATCTGTCACTGTATCCCAATGGCTGCCAAGAATCAGCCCGTCAACAGGACGACTCGAGTTTGTAAGGGCATCTACGATAAGCCCTTCAGAAACAAGAGATCCAATTGCAATTTCATTATCAACAATCGTCACCGTCGCCGAACTATCTGCAATCGTCGCGTTGGCGCCGCTGGCATTGGACAGCGTCACAGTAAAGTTCTCGTTGCCTTCATACAGTGTGTCGTTGTAGATAGGTATCTCAATTGTGGTGCTGGTCTGACCCGCCACAATCGTGGCTGTGCCACTACTGGCTGTGTAGTCGCTGTTCGCACCCGCAACCAACGAGAAGGCAGCACCATTGGTAGTCGCTGTACCATTAGACATGGCGTAGTCAACCGTGACATTTTCTGCTGCTGCTGAGCTTAAGGTGATAGTCAAAACAGCGCTTTCACCACTCACCTCTGTGACTGATGTATCAGCAATAGACAGGGTCTTGGATGGTGCAGATGGCAGCACAAAATCAGCCGCTGCGTCAAAGTCATCCGCATTCGATTCACCGTGCATCTGGATGACCATATCACCCGCAGATAGATCGCCGTCGCCATTCACATCAACAAACACAGCGCCCAACTGGCCTGCACCATTACTGCCTACCGCTATGGAGAGGTTGCTTCCACCATTGTCGAAAAATCCCGCCGTGTTCAGAGTGTTGAAATCTAGACCATCTCCCTTATCAAGAATGGAGCCGGTGCTCTGGTTGACAAGGGTTAGTCCGGAGAGATCGATCGTGTCGCTGTCATCAAATCCACGGATTGTATCGCTTGCTGACAGCCCGGCAGAGTAGTTACTGTCAGTATAGGCTGTGTATACATAAGTATTATTACCTGTGCCATCAGCATTGACATAATTATTGCTCTGAGCATGACCACCCATCAGGTTGTCTGCACCACCACCACCAGTAATGGTGTCGTTGCCTGAGCCACCCATAATGGTATCTGCACCGGCACCGCCCGTCAGGGTATCGTTATTGCTGCCGCCACGAATGGTGATATTTGCACTGGTTCCAGTCTCTGCAGAGGCATTGAAGACAATATTGCCTGTGGATACACCATCACCCATAACGGTCAGGGTAGATCCATCATTGGCAATAGTATTGTCATCCAGGGTGATGTTGTAGCCGGCTGAATCCTCAAAGATAAAGGTCTCAAAATTGGTAACGGTAGAGGCACCCAGTGTCAGTCCGGCACTATAATCACCACCAAACACAAGGTAATCTGATCCATCTGCACCGTTGATTGTATCGCTGCTCTGCAGATTTCCTCCCACGTGGACAAAGTCATTCCCTTTACCAGCATTGATGGTGTCATTACCTGCTGTACCATTTCCTAGTGAACTAAAGCTGCCTGTGTTCAAATCGATATCATTAGTGGTGATAAAGTCATCCCCATCCCCAGAGTCGAGACTGTCATTGCCAGCACCCAGAGAAATGAAGTCTGTACCACTGCCACCGCTGACTGTATCATCTCCGCCCTGTGACATTACAAAGTTGAGAGAGCCGCCGCCAGTGCTGATAGTGTCATTACCTGTATTACTACCCACAATGAAGTTGGTTGCACTTGTGCCAGAGAGAACCTCTCCCTGTGACAGGTCACCCACCAGGAGATCAAGATTAGTCTCTGTTAGATTGCTGACATTGACTGCGTTAATGCCAAGCGTCTCAAGGTTGAAGTTGAGGC
Organism: Candidatus Thiopontia autotrophica; assembly: GCA_014384675.1. NCBI lineage: Bacteria > Pseudomonadati > Pseudomonadota > Gammaproteobacteria > Candidatus Thiopontia > Candidatus Thiopontia autotrophica. Next base: position 20,608 of record JACNFK010000013.1, read on the forward strand.
TGGCTGGGTAGCTATTGTTTCCTTGATAACCTGGACCAGGGTAGGTTGATGTCTCACTATAGGCATTGTTATACGAGCTAACTGCAAGGCCGATAAAGGTCTGCATACCCTCTATACCCTGCGCCAGATCAAAGCCACCTGCTCCACTCTTCCAGTCACCGGCAGCACCGCCATCAACGCTACCATTACCGTATACATTTTGGTTGGCAAAGCTCAGGCTTCCACCACTGTTTGTAAGTGACCCCTGGTTTGAGAAGGTTGAAATAGCATCTACATTATTCTGATTCATGGTTGCAGCAACACCACTAGCCAGATCAAAACTACCAAGATTACTCATGGTAATACCTGTTAAGTTGTCTGCAGCACCGCCAGTATCGGCAATGTTTATCGCACTACCACCATCACCTGTTATCGTTGAAACGCCCATCGAAGTTAATTGACCTTCGCCAAACGTCACATCAGAATGCACTATTACGTTCTCGATGTTGGTTAGTGTTACGTTGGTCAGATCAACTGTACCGTAGATATGCAGGGTGTCGGTACCGCCGCCACCATCGTAGCTTTCACCATCTTCTGCCTCGGATATTGTAATGCCATTAATTGATGAGTAATTACTGATTACACCGGAAAGCCCTGCAGGAATATCATTCTCATCATACTGGTTTGCGGCAGTCAGCCCGACGATAACAAAGGTATCATCACCATCACCACCATAGACTGTATCCAGACCTTCTCCGGGACGGATCAGATCATTGCCGCCGAGGGCATTGATTGTTTCGTCGCTAGATGAACCTAACAGGTTATCGGCGTTAGCCGTTCCAGTAACGACACTGCCAGAGGCCGTCGTGAAGTTGAGTGTCGTCGCACCGCTAATGCCCGCATACGGATTATTAGCCGCATCCTCGATCACGCCACTAGCCATCTCGATGTAATAACCCGTACCCGCTACAAGATCTGCGGTCGGGTTGATTGTCACTGTATTACCGGAAATGCCAACCTGAGCATCGTTAACGCTAATTGTCTGGACAACCTGATTGTTACTGCTGTTCTTGATTACGATACTGCCTGTTCCTGCCTGTACCGTCTCACTGAAGGTCAGCACGATGTTGCTGTTTACCGCAACGGCAACCGCGTCATCTGCGGGTGTGCTGCTCGTTAGCGTTGGTGCTCCACCGCCAGAGGCCGTCGTGAAGTTGAGTGTCGTCGCACCGCTAATGCCCGCATACGGATTATTAGCCGCATCCTCGATCACGCCACTAGCCATCTCGATGTAATAACCCGTACCCGCTACAAGATCTGCGGTCGGGTTGATTGTCACTGTATTACCGGAAATGCCAACCTGAGCATCGTTAACGCTAATTGTCTGGACAACCTGATTGTTACTGCTGTTCTTGATTACGATACTGCCTGTTCCTGCCTGTACCGTCTCACTGAAGGTCAGCACGATGTTGCTGTTTACCGCAACGGCAACCGCGTCATCTGCGGGTGTGCTGCTCGTTAGCGTTGGTGCTGTACTGTCTCCACCACCCGATGGGATGTTGTTGATTGTTACTGTTGCACTGTCTCCGCCATTCACTGTATAGGTAAATGTCGCTGTTCCAGCGGCGGTCGGGGTGAATAGAATGTCAGTACCACTGATGGTCGGAGTGCCGGTGATGTTGCTCACCGCAGCCACAGAGATTACATCAGTGGACAATACCCCACCGTTATCATTACCAATCAGGCTTGCAATCGAAACCGTTTCCTGGACCCCTGCTGTCATCGCAGAGCCATCAACTGTGTCATTCACCGCATCCAGTCCGCCACCACCTGACGGGATATTGTTGATTGTTACTGTTGCACCGCCACTGCCTCCTTGACCATCCCCCAAACCATAACTAAAGGTCGCTGTTCCAGAGGCTGTTGGTGTAAACAAAACATTTGAGCCAGATAGGGTAACCGTGCCTCCGCTACCCGGATTAACGCCAATAATGGTTGGTGTTCCTCCATCTGGATCATTGTCATTGGCCAGCAGTGTTGATACAGGTATTGAAACCTGTGTGCCTATGGTGTAACCAGATCCATCAATTGTGTCGTTACCACCGTTTGGATTCTGGTTTCCAGAATCAACGTTGTCATCGTCACCGTCATCTATAAAACCACCATCGTCTATAAAACCACCATCGTCTATAAAACCACCGTCGTCTATAAAACCACCATCGTCTATAAAACCACCGTCGTCTATAAAGCCACCGTCGTCTATAAAGCCAAAGCCGCCATCGTCATCTATAAAACCACCGTCATCGCCGTCTTGATGGCCACCTCCATCTTCACCTCCGGGACCAAACCCTTGGTCACCTCCAGGGCCAAAGCCTTCATCACCTCCGGGTCCAAATCCTTGGTCACCACCTGGGCCAAACCCTTGGTCACCTCCGGGTCCAAAGCCTTCATCACCTCCAGGCCCAAAGCCTTCATCACCACCTGGTCCAAATCCTTGGTCACCACCTGGGCCAAACCCTTGGTCGCCACCTGGGCCAAATCCTTGGTCACCACCTGGGCCAAACCCTTGGTCGCCTCCAGGTCCAAATCCTTCATCACCACCTGGGCCAAACCCTTGATCACCTCCGGGGCCAAATCCTTGATCACCTCCGGGGCCAAATCCTTGGTCGCCTCCAGGCCCAAATCCTTGGTCACCTGGTCCTCCTGGTCCGAAATCTCCTGGGCCTCCAGGGCCAAAGTCTCCTGGTCCTCCGGGACCGAAGTCACCTGGTCCTCCAGGGCCGAAGTCTCCTGGGCCACCTGGTCCGAAGTCATCCGGGCCTCCTGGTCCGAAATCTCCTTCACCACCGGGGCCTGGGCCGAAGTCACCTGGGCCTCCTGGACCAAAGTCTCCTGGGCCACCGGGGCCGAAGCCTCCTGGACCGAAGCCACCAAAGTCAAATCCTCCGGGACCGCCTGGACCAAATCCACCAAAGTCACCAAACTCGGGGCCATCCTCACCGGGACCATGGTCATCATCTGGGCCGGGGCCAAAGCCTCCCGGACCTCCAGGACCAAAGTCAAATCCTCCGGGGCCGAAGTCACCTGGACCTCCAGGACCAAAGTCTCCCGGGCCTCCTGGACCAAAGTCTCCTGGGCCGCCTGGTCCGAAGTCATCCGGGCCTCCTGGTCCGAAGTCACCTGGACCGAAGCCACCAAAGTCAAATCCTCCGGGACCGCCTGGACCGAAGTCTCCGGGACCGCCCGGTCCGAAGTCATCCGGGCCTCCTGGTCCGAAATCTCCTTCACCACCGGGGCCTGGGCCGAAGTCACCTGGGCCTCCTGGACCAAAGTCTCCTGGGCCACCGGGGCCGAAGCCTCCTGGACCGAAGCCACCAAAGTCAAATCCTCCGGGACCGCCTGGACCAAATCCACCAAAGTCACCAAACTCGGGGCCATCCTCACCGGGACCATGGTCATCATCTGGGCCGGGGCCAAAGCCTCCCGGACCACCTGGACCAAAGTCTCCTGGGCCACCGGGGCCGAAGCCTCCTGGACCGAAGCCGCCAAAGTCAAATCCTCCGGGACCGCCTGG
>JACNFK010000014.1 GCA_014384675.1 Candidatus Thiopontia autotrophica
GGGGGGGGGGGGTAGCATCTTGGTAGCTCAAGGAACATAGATACTTCTCATGAGTTTGAGTGTAGCCAGCAACCCACCTCCTCCTCGGTGTTGCTGGCTTTTTTATGGCCATGAGGATCGTGGTCGTGTACTGCAGTTTTTGAAGTAGCTCACCTTTTTCATAAATTAGGTGTCTGTCTCTCCGCTCTCGTAGCGCAGACCGAGGAGGAGGTGGCTGGCTAGTCATCAACCGAAGAGACAGACAAAACTTTCATAAAAAAGCCACAGATCACCTGAGTGTCTGTGGCAATAGCTATAACCACCAAAGGAGGAGTATGTAGGTTATAGATAGATTGGAGTGTCTCTAGTCACTCGACAATCTGTGTACTATATTAGCTAATTCTTATTAAGTTGTCAACCGAAAGTTTGCAAAAAGCGGAAAATATCAATTATTCGTTATCGGTTATCCAGGAATCAAGACGTTGTCCCGTCACTCCGTTGCTGTCTGGACCCATCAGGTATAGATAGGCTCCCATTAGCTCCTCTGGTTTTGGGTTATTGTTTGGGTTCTCACCGGGAAATGCCTTGGCCCTCATTACGGTTCTGGCAACTCCGGGATCAATGGTGTTTACTCTGATCTCGTCCTGTTCCAGCTCATCAGCAAGGATCTGACTCATCCCCTCGTTGGCAAATTTTGATGCTGCGTATGCTCCCCAATATGCGCGACCAGTTTTTCCCACCCCGGAGCTGGTGAATATTATGGATGCATCATTGGACTCTCTGAGTAGCGGTAATGAGTGTTTGGTCAGAAGAAATTCTGCCGTAACATTAACCTGAAATACTCTCTCCCACTGTTTGAGGGTGAAGTGTTCGATAGGGCTGAGGTCACCAAGGTGGGCAGCGTTATGGAGTAGTCCATCAAGTTTGCCAATCTCCTGGCCAATACCTCTGGCAAGTCCTTTGAAGTCGTCCTCTGTGGCCTGGGCAAAGTCAATCTGAAAGATGTATGGCTGTGGGTCTCCCGCCGATACAATGGCGTCATAGGTATCTTCCAGGCGAAACAGGGTGCGTCCTACAAGCAGGACAGTTGCACCATGGGCGGCAAACGTTTCTGCAGCAGCGCGACCAATACCATCTCCTGCTCCGGTAACAAGAATGGTGCGGCCATCCAGCAGGTCAGGTTTTGGGGTGTAGTTCTTGTCCATAATGGCGCGTTATTCTACCTGATTCCCTGTTTGCTCCTCGGGATTCTTCTGCTCCTCTTCAAGAAGTTTTGGTGATCGTGCCAGTTTCTCAATCTGGGCAGGTTCGGTTATCTCTTTTTTGGGGTGAATTCCCATCTCTATAAAACGGCGAGCACTGGAAAACAGGTTTCGATCCAGTGAGCCAACCGCCTTGTTGAATGCATCAATACTGCCATCAAGATTTTTTCCAACTTTTGCAAGGTGGCCACTGAATACGGCAAGGCGATCATAGAGCTGTACCCCTACTTCCCTGATGGTTTCAGCGTTTCTGGCGACCTCTTGTTGCCTCCAGCCAAAGGATATTGCACGAAGCAGGGCAACCAGGCTGGTTGGGGTGGCAAGAATCACCTTCTCCTTGAGGGCATCTTCCAGCAGGGTGTGGTCCCGCTCCAGGGCACTACTGAGAAATTGATCCCCGGGAATAAAGAGGACTACAAAATCGGGACTCTCGTCAAATTGCGACCAGTAGCTTTTGGCTGCCAGCTCCTTGATCCGTTTGCGCACATTTCTGGTGTGGCGCCCCAGCTCTTGATCACGCTCCGCATCTGTGGCGGCCTCGGTTGCATTTATGTATGCATCCAGTGGGGTTTTGGCATCAACAATAATGGCTCGATGATCGGGCAGATGGATGACCATGTCTGGACGGAGTATGCCATCCTCTCCATCGATCTGCTCCTGCTCTATAAAGTCTGCATGTTCAACCATTCCTGCCAGCTCTGCCAGCCGTTTGAGGGTAAGTTCTCCCCACTGTCCACGAACCTCGGGGCGACGCAGGGCCTGAACCAGGTTGCGGGTCTCTTGCTGTAGCTGCTCCTGGGTCAGGGTTATGCTTTTTAGGTGTTGGGTGAGAGAGCCATACTGCTCTTTGCGCTCCTTCTCTATCTCACGCAGCTGTTTGTCACTCTTTTCCAGAGTCTCCTTGATTGGTTTCAGAAGGGTATCAATGGCCTGTTGACGCTGTTTTAGTTCACTATCCGATTGAGTGTGGTGTTTTGCCAGAGACTCCTCTGCCAGTTTAAGAAATGACTCGCTATTGTTCTTTAATGCTTTTGCAGTTAGATCATTAATTACCTGGTTCAGTTCATCGCGGTTTTTGCTGCGGGCGTGGCTTATCTTCTCCTCTACATGTTTCCGTTCACTATCCAGAACGGCCTCAAGTCTGGCATTCTCCGCACGTAGCTGCCTGTTTTCATCTCTATTGTGCTCTGCCTTGCGCCAGAGATAGAGGGAGACTGCAAGCAGGATGGCGAGGATTATGGTCAGGATGATTTCACTCATTGGGATAGCCAGTTCAGTATTTCAGACGGGTGGTCAATAATGCCATCAGCGCACCACTCTGTAATCTTGTCATCACTGCTGAGATAGCCAAAGCGTGCGGCAATTGTAGTCATCTCTGCCCTGTTTCCAGCCTCGATATCACGGCTGGCATCTCCAACATAGATGCACTGCTCTGGTGAGAGATTAAGTAACTCACAGGCATGGAGAAGTGGTTTTGGATGCGGTTTTGAGCTGTCTGTCGTATCTCCACTGATGATGCACGAGGCACGCTGAGAGAGCCCAAGTTGTTCGATCAGCGGATCGGTAAAGCGGGCAGGTTTGTTGGTGACAACCCCCCATGGAATATTCTGTCTGTCCAGATGCAGCAGAAGATCCTCCATTCCCCCCATAAGGGTGGTCTCACGAGCGATATTTTCACTATAGATGTTCAGTAGTTGTTGACGATGCGCCTCAAATATCTGCTCTTCCAGCTGGTCACCAAAACCAAGATATATGAGGGGAGCACTGCCATGGGAGGCCACCTCCCTGATGTCGGATAGCGGTAGTGGCTTCCTGTTGTTCTGGATTAGTACCTGATTCAGAGCATAGGCGAGATCAGGCGCAGTATCGGCAAGGGTGCCGTCAAGATCCAGGAGAACAGCTTTGATCATGAACTGCCGAGAGGACGGGCATGGGCAAAGTAGTTTACATCCACATTTTTACCCAGTGAGTAGGTCATGGTGAGTGGGTTGTAGCTCATGCCGGTAAGGTCATCCATGGAGAGGTCTACCGCGCGGGCCCACTGCTCCAGCTCTGCTGGCTTGATGAACTTGTCATGGTCATGAGTGCCCTTGGGGAGAAGGTTGAGAATATACTCTGCCCCTATTATGGCCATCATGTAGGATTTCAGGTTGCGGTTGATGGTGGAGAAGAAGAGGTGGCCATCGGCCTTTACCAGCCTGCTACAGGCATCCACAACGGAGGCAGGGTTGGGGACATGTTCCAGCATCTCCATGCAGGTGACTATGTCATAATTTCCTGGCTCTTTTTCTGCCAGCTCTTCCACTGTGATCTGTTGGTAATCAACATCCAGTTTTGACTCCAGCAGGTGCAGTCTTGCCACAGAGAGCGGAGCCTCTCCCATGTCAATACCGGTTACCGTCCCCCCAGCCCGAGCCATCCCCTCTGAGAGAATTCCGCCACCGCAGCCAACATCGAGAATTCGCATCCCATTGATTGGGGTGTAGCGCTCGATATAGTCCAGGCGCAGTGGATTTATCTCATGCAGTGGCTTGAATTCGCTGTCCCGGTCCCACCAGCGGTGAGCCAGGGCCTCAAATTTGGCAATCTCTTCACTATCTACATTGTCTGCAACAGTTGTCATTGATCTATTTTACCTTGCCACTCCATGGCTTGTTGTTTCAGTTTTTCCTGGTCCAGGGTGACCAGATCTCCGCCTCTTAGCAGGTGTTCTCCATTGACCCAAACCTCACGAACCTGGTTACGATTGGCAGAATATATCAGCTGGGAAGCGACATTGTATATGGGGTTAGTCTCCAGTGCACTGAGGTCAACGGCAATAAGGTCAGCCGCCTTTCCAGCAACTATGGAGCCGGTGATCTTTCCAAGCCCAAGTGCCTTGGCGCCATTCAGTGTTGCCATCTTTAGTGTCTGATGGGCAGACAGAGATGTGGGATCAAGGGAGACGCCTTTGGAGAGCAGGGCGGCAGTTCGTGCCTCACCCAGCATGTCCAGATCATTGTTGCTGGCGGCACTGTCTGTACCCAGTGCAACATTTACCCCTGCCTTCATCAATTTATCAACCGGGCAGAAACCACTGGCAAGCTTTAGATTTGATTCCGGGCAGTGGACTACACTGGCACCATACTCTGCAAGCAGCTTGATCTCGTCATCATTGAGCTGAGTCATGTGAACAGCAGTCAGTTGTGGCCCTAATAGCCCAAGATTGTGTAGCCGTTGCAGAGGTCTCATGCCAGATTGTTCAGTTGCCTCATCTACCTCATGGGCTGTCTCGTGAATATGCATGTGGATGGGTATGTCCAACTCCTCTGCAAGCATCTGAATTCTCTTCAGGGGTGCATCAGATACTGTGTATGGTGCATGTGGGGCAAATGCAGTATGAATATGTGGGGAGTTTCGATACTGGTCATGTATTTTAAGCCCTTTCTCAAGATATTCATCGGGGCCGTCACCCCAGGCAGTTGGAAAATCGATGACAATCAGGCCGATTACTGCACGAATACCGCATTGGGCAGCGCTGTTTGCAGTCACCTCGGGGAAGAAGTACATGTCATTGAAGCAGGTTGTGCCTCCACGCAGCATCTCTGCCATCGCCAGCTCACTGCCGTCACGTACAAAATCTTCACTTACCCATTTCTGTTCAGCCGGCCAGATATGTTCCTGGAGCCAGGTCATAAGTGGAAGATCATCAGCAATCCCTCGTAACAGGGACATCGCTGTATGAGTATGGGAATTGATCAGCCCCGGCATCAATACGTGTCTCTCCAGGTCAAAACTCTGGGTCGCACTGTATTTTGCGCGCGCCTGTTCGCTTGTTAGTAGCTCAAGTATTAACCCATCATGGATAGCAACCGCATGGTTCTCCAGAATGGTCTCATCAGGCTCAATGGGGATGATCCATTCTGCATGAATTAATGTATCAATAGCTTGCATCCGGGTAAGATTACGGCCTGGATAGAAAAATACAAGTCATAAGGAAGAAAGAGATGATGATGGATAGAAAGGAGTCACCAGCAATTCAGTGGGATGGGGGTCAGTTGATCTTGCTGGACCAGAGAATTCTGCCGCTGCAGGAGGAGTATATTCAGTATCAGGATGTAGATGAGGTTGCAGTAGCAATACGGGACATGGTGGTTCGAGGGGCGCCGGCAATCGGGGTAACAGCCGCCTATGGCGTGGTTCTGGCGACAAAAAATCGGCTCGCATCATCTGGAGAGAGATGGAGGGCGGATCTTGATAGTGATCTGAAGATGTTGGCACAGGCCAGACCTACGGCAATCAATCTGCACTGGGCGATTGAGCGTATGCGTCCTCTGCTTGATGGTGACAAGAATACCCTGGTTCAGTCACTGACTGCAGAGGCTGAGGCTATTCATCAGGAGGATATTGATGCCTGCAAAACAATGGGCGGGCTCGGTGCCGCCTATATCAACCCGGGAAGTGGGGTATTGACCCACTGTAATGCAGGGGCATTGGCAACTGGGGGTTACGGGACGGCACTGGGGGTTATCCGTTCGGCATGGAGCGAAAATCGCCTGCAGGCGGTGTTTGCGGATGAGACCAGACCCTGGCTGCAGGGGGCACGACTCACCGCCTGGGAGCTGCTACAGGATGATATACCGGTGTCTCTGTTGGCAGATGGCGCCTCATCCTGGCTGATGAAACATGGCAAGGTGGATTGGGTGGTGGTTGGCTCTGACAGAATTGCAGCTAATGGGGATGTTGCCAACAAGATTGGCACCTACGCAACTGCTATAGCAGCCCGCCACCACGGGGTTAAGTTCATGGTAGTTGCCCCAACCTCTACCATAGACAGGGATGTTGTCTCGGGTGATGAAATCCCGATAGAGGTACGTGAGGCCGAGGAGCTTTTTTCCTGTAGTGGGGGGCGCATGGCAGCGCAGGGAGCAGCCGGTTGGAACCCTGTTTTTGATGTGACCCCGGCTGAGTTGGTGGATGTGATTGTGACCGAGAGAGGGGTGGTGGAGAATCCCACAAGAGAGAAAATTGAGGCACTATTTTCCGCCTGATTCTGTTACAATTCACGGTTTGAAAAGAGCGGGATAAACCGTCTCTTTGTGGCTGTTCACAACTCATACCGTTTAATATTAAATGACTGAATTTGCAAAGGAAGTCCTCCCTGTAAACATCGAGGAGGAGATGCGGCAGTCGTACCTTGACTACGCCATGAGCGTGATTGTCGGGCGTGCGCTCCCAGATGCCAGAGATGGCCTTAAACCTGTCCATCGTCGAGTGCTCTATGCGATGCATGAGCTGGGGAATGACTGGAATAAATCCTACAAGAAATCGGCCCGCATTGTCGGTGACGTAATTGGTAAGTACCACCCTCATGGTGATACCGCGGTTTACGATACGATTGTCCGTATGGCGCAGCCATTCTCGCTACGTTACATGCTGGTTGATGGTCAGGGTAACTTCGGTTCGGTGGATGGTGACTCCGCTGCCGCAATGCGTTACACCGAGATCCGGATGTCAAAGATCGCCCATGATCTATTGGCTGACCTGGATAAGGAGACTGTCAATTTTACCCCCAACTACGATGAGAGTGAGCATGAGCCCTCCATCCTTCCGACCCGTCTGCCAAATCTACTGATCAACGGTTCTGAGGGAATTGCAGTAGGGATGGCAACCAAGATTCCTCCCCATAGTCTGACTGAGGTGGTTAGCGCAACAATAGCACTGGTTGATAATCCGGAGCTGGATATTGCTGGATTGATGGAGCATGTTCCTGGACCAGATTTCCCGACAGGGGCTATTATCAATGGGGTCAAGGGGATTCATGAGGCCTACAAGACGGGCCGTGGTCGTATATATTTGCGTGCGCGCACCCATATTGAGGGTGAAGAGGGGAAGAAGCAGACCCTGGTAGTTGATGAACTCCCATACCAAGTCAACAAGGCGAGACTGCTGGAGCGTATCGGTGAGCTGGTGCGCGAGAAGAAGTTGACCGGAATATCTGCCCTGCGTGACGAGTCCGATAAGGATGGCATGCGCATGGTGATTGAGCTGAAGAGGGGAGAGGTGGCGGACGTCGTTCGCAACAACCTCTTCAAGCAGACTGCTATGCAGAATGTCTTCGGCATCAATATGGTGGCGTTGGTTGATGGTCAGCCTCGTCTGATCAATCTGAAGCAGGCGCTTGAGGTGTTCATTCGTCACCGCCGCGAGGTAGTAACTCGTCGTACTATATTTGAGCTACGCAAGGCACGTGAGCGTGCCCACGTACTGGAGGGGTTGGCGATTGCGTTAACCAATATTGACCCTATTATTGCGCTGATCAAATCATCAGCAACACCAGCTGAAGCCAGAGAGAAGCTGGGATCGCAGGGGTGGCCGCCAGGAATCGTGGTGGAGATGCTGGATCGTGGCGATGCTGCAGATACCCGTCCCGAGGGGCTGGCTGATGGTTATGGTCTGATTGATGATCTATATCACCTCTCTCCAGTGCAGGTGCAGGCAATTCTTGATCTTAAACTTCACCGCCTTACCGGGCTGGAGAAGGAGAAAATTCTGGATGAGTACAGGGCCCTGCTGGAGAAGATTGGAGAGCTGCTCAATATCTTGCGCAATCCTGATCGCCTTATGGAGGTGATCCGTGAAGAGCTGGTAGAGATGCGGGACAAATATGGAGATGAGCGCAAGACCGAGATTGTGCAGACTCAGGTAGATCTCTCGTTGGAGGATCTGATTAGTGAGGAGGATGTAGTTGTTACTCTTTCTCATGGTGGCTACGTCAAGGCGCAACCGGTTGCAGATTATCGCGCACAGCGCCGAGGTGGTCGTGGCAAGACGGCGGCAGCGATAAAGGATGAGGACTTTGTTGACAAGCTGGTTGTTGCCAATACCCATGACACCATTCTCTGTTTCTCAACCAGAGGACGTCTCTATTGGTTGAAGGTGTATCAGTTACCGCAGGCTGGACGCACGGCTCGTGGAAAACCGATCAACAACCTGCTTCCGCTGGAGGATGGGGAGCGTATTACCGCATTCCTGCCAGTGAGGGAATATAGTGAAGACAAGTTCATATTCATGGCGGCCACAAGCGGTATTGTTAAAAAGACACCTCTGACCGCATTTTCACGCCCCAGAACTGCAGGCATCATTGCTGTAGAGCTGAGGGATGATGATGAGCTGGTTGGGGTAGAGCTGACTGGCGGGAGTAGTGACATTATGCTCTTTGCCAGCGGTGGCAAGGCGGTTCGTTTCCCTGAGTCGACAGTGCGGGCTATGGGACGTACAGCGCGCGGGGTCAAGGGAATGCGGCTCAATGTCGGTGAGCGCATTATCTCACTACTGGTTCCACAAAGGAGTCATGTTTTGACTGCAACCGAGCATGGGTTTGGCAAGCGCACCTCGCTGGAGGAGTACCCATGCAAGGGCAGGGGAACCAAAGGGGTGATCTCAATTCAGACGTCAGAACGAAATGGTGCTGTTGTAGGTGCGGTTCAGGTTGATGAGGGAGAGGAGATCATGATGATCTCCAGTGGCGGTGTGCTGGTTCGTACCCGTGTGTCCGAGGTCTCCGTTTTGGCGCGCAATACCCAGGGTGTAACCCTTATTCGTCTGGGAGATGATGAGAGGTTGGTCGGGATCGAGCGTGTTGAGGAGAGTGAGGTGGAAGAAGCGGAAGAGGCAGTAGAGAATAGTGAAGATGAGTAACGGCCGCCACCGGTGGCCACAATTGATGATATAGGCAAGGAAGATAGATAATGGCAAGAAGCTACAATTTTAGTGCAGGTCCGGCAATGCTGCCGACTGCAGTTATCGAGCGCGCACAACAGGAGATGCTGGAGTGGGGTGATGCAGGAATGTCAGTGATGGAGATGAGCCATCGCGGCAAAGATTACATGTCCATTGCAGAGAGGGCAGAGGCTAACCTGCGCGAGGTTATGGCAATTCCAGAAAACTACAAGGTGCTATTCCTGCAGGGTGGCGCATCCAGCCAGTTTGCAATGGTTCCACTGAATCTGTTGCGTGGCAGGGAGAGTGCTGATTACCTCAATACCGGAATGTGGTCAAAGAAGGCTGTTGCCGAGGCAGGCCGTTACTGTAGTGTGAATCTGGCAGCTGATACCTCAGAGGGTGGTTTCACGGCGGTTCCAACAGCGGAGTCATTAAAACTGAATGCCGATGCGGCATATGTCCACTACACTCCCAATGAGACTATTGGCGGTGTGGAGTTTGACTATGTTCCAGAGACTGGCGATGTGCCTCTGGTTGCAGATATGTCATCTACTATCCTCTCTCGCCCTATGGATGTATCAAAGTATGGAGTGATCTATGCTGGGGCACAGAAGAATATCGGCCCTGCAGGACTAACTATTGTGATTGTCCGTGAGGATCTGGTTGGCGAGACCCTGGGTGGTACCCCGGCGATGTTTGACTATGCGACCCACGTAAAGGCTGGCTCAATGTATAACACCCCACCAACCTACAGCTGGTATATGGCAGGTCTGGTCTTTGAGTGGATCAAGGAGCAGGGTGGGCTGGCTACAATTGGAGAGATCAATGAGCGTAAGGCTGGAAAACTCTACGCCGCTATTGATGGTTCCGATTTCTATGGTAATCCGGTAGAGAAAAATGGTCGTTCATGGATGAATGTTCCGTTTACTCTGGCCGATGCGGAGCTGGATGGCGCATTCCTGAGTGGTGCTGCGGAGCGTGGCCTGGTCACTCTGAAGGGGCACCGTTCTGTTGGCGGCATGCGTGCCAGTATCTATAATGCAATGCCCGAGGCAGGTGTGGATGCACTTGTCGAGTACATGAAAGAGTTCGAGAAAGATCAGGGATAGACAATGAACAAGATTCTTACACTAAACAATATATCTGTGGCTGGGCTGGATCGTCTGCCACGTGACAACTATGAGGTTGCCTCCGAGATCCAGCATCCGGATGCAATCCTGCTGCGCTCCTACAAAATGCACGATATGGAGATCCCTGAGACCCTGAAAGCGGTTGGTCGTGCTGGTGCCGGGGTGAACAATATTCCGGTCGAGAAGATGACTGAGCATGGAATTCCGGTATTTAATGCCCCTGGTGCAAATGCCAATGCGGTAAAGGAGCTGGTGATCTCCAGCATGTTGATGGCAAGTCGTAATATTGCCCAGGCGTGGAATTATGCAAAGAATCTCGAAGGAGATGATGCCTCCATTGCCAAAAATGTCGAGGCAGGGAAGAAAAAATATGTCGGTTTTGAGCTGCCCGGACGTACCCTCGGGGTAATTGGTCTGGGTGCTATTGGGGTGCAGATTGCCAATGCGGCAATCTCGCTGGGAATGAAGGTTATCGGTTATGATCCATCAGTAACAATTCAGAGCGCATGGAATCTCTCCTCCGAAGCGGTTCGTGCCCACAGTGTGGACGAGCTTCTGACAGAGGCCGATTTCATCACTTTTCATGTTCCGTTGATTGATGCGACAAAGAACATGATCAACGAAGATCGCCTCAAGATCATGAAAGATGGCGTTGTGATAATGAACTTTGCCCGCGGCGGCATTGTTGATGATGCTGCTGTTCTGGAGGCCCTGGATTCTGGTAAGGTCTATGCGTATATTAATGACTTCCCTACCAATGAGAACAAGGATCATCCCCGAGTAGTCTGTCTGCCACATCTGGGAGCATCTACTGCAGAGGCAGAGGACAACTGTGCCATCATGGTTGCAGATCAGGTCAAGGACTACCTGGAGAATGGAAACATCACCAACTCGGTCAACTTCCCTGAGATGAAGATGCCACGGGCAGGTTCAGCGAGGATTGCAGTAGCGAACTCCAATGTTCCAAACATGGTGGGGCAGATAACCTCACTGTTGGCAGATGCTGGAATCAATATTGTTGATATGATGAACAAGTCGAGAGATGAGATCGCATACAACCTGCTTGATGTTGATGGAGATATGGATGATGTTGAGGAGAAGATTCGAGCTATTGAGGGGGTTTTGTCGGTTCGTATTATTTAACTGATTGGGGGCACAATGGACGGAGAGAAGAGACTCGGAGAGATTCGCCAGGAGATTGATCAACTGGATCAGCAGATTCAGCAGATGATCAGTCGACGAGCAGAGCTTGCCCAGGAGGTGGCGGAGGTAAAGTTGTCTGCAGAAGATTCGGCTGGAGGCACAGTTGATTTCTACCGGCCGGAGCGAGAGGCGCAGGTTCTATCTCTGGTGATGGAGCGTAACCAGGGGCCGTTGGGCGACGAGGAGATGGCGCGCCTCTTCCGTGAAATCATGTCCGCCTGTCTAGCTCTGGAGAAGCCGATGCGTATCGCCTTTCTTGGTCCAAGGGGAACCTTTACTCAGGCAGCGGCACTGAAACAGTTTGGTAAGTCAGTAACAACAGTTCCACTGGGAGCCATTCCTGATGTGTTTCATGATGTGGAATCTGGTGAGGCCAACTATGGTGTGGTCCCGGTGGAAAACTCTACCGAAGGGGTGATCACCCATACCCTCGACATGTTTATAAATTCACCACTGCAGATCAATGGTGAGGTGGAGCTTAGAATTCACCACCACCTTATGAGTCAGCTGGAAAATCTGGATGATGTAGTACGCATCTATTCGCATCAACAGTCTCTGGCACAGTGTCGGGACTGGCTGGAGGCGCACCTTTCCGGAGTTGAGCAGGTTCCGGTCTCCAGTAATGCAGAGGCTGCCCGTCTTGCATCAGAGGAGAAGGGGGCTGCAGCAATAGCAGGTGAGGTCGCCGCAGAGATCTATGAGCTTGGTATCTTGGCACACAATATCGAGGATGAGCCGGACAATACCACCCGTTTTCTGGTGATAGGAAAACAGTCTCCTCGCCCCAGCGGCAACGACAAGACATCTCTGCTGGTCTCTACCAGTAATCGCCCGGGAGCACTTTATGATTTGCTCTCGCCATTCTCGGAAAACGGGGTCTCAATGAGTAGAATCGAATCTCGCCCGTCACGTCGTGGCAATTGGGACTACCTCTTCTTTGTTGATCTTGAAGGGCACTCGGAGGATGAGAATGTAAAGGATGCCCTGGAAAAACTGGAATCCAATGCAACCATGTTCCGGGTTTTGGGGGCGTACCCCAAGGCTATCCTGTAACAGAGTTTACAATGGCCACTTGTGACATCCATGAATATGCCATGTCTGGAGTTCAGGGTATCAACCCATACCAGCCAGGCAAGCCAATCTCCACGCTGGCTCGTGAGATTGGAATGGATGAGTCTGCAATCATCAAGCTTGCATCCAACGAAAACCCGTTGGGGCCGTCTGCCAAGGTAACGGAGGCCGTCTCCAGCGTACTTGGCGAGCAGTCTCGTTACCCCGATGGCGGAGCTGTTGAGTTACGAGATCGACTGGCTCAGCACCATGAATGCAATCCTGCGCAGATAACTGTCGGTAATGGGTCTAATGATGTGTTGGATCTGATTGCCAGAACATTTCTTGGCGAGGGGCGTTCTGCGGTCATGTCTGAACACGCCTTTGCGGTCTATCCGCTCTCCACCCAGGCTGTTGGTGCCTCCTCGGTTGTAACCCCGGCAAAGGAGTGGGGACATGATCTGGATGCAATGGCTGGTGCTGTCAGGGACGATACTCGTGTTGTCTGGATAGCTAACCCCAATAATCCAACAGGCAGCTGGGTTGATAGTGATGCACTGCACAGCTTTTTATTACAGCTACCACAGGATGTGGTGGCGGTGGTTGATGAGGCCTATATAGAGTTTGTGGAAGATGATGATTATCCAGACAGCTCTCTCTGGCTGGGCCAATTTCCCAATCTGATAGTGACCCGTACATTCTCCAAGGCATATGGCCTGGCCGGCTACAGAATAGGTTATGCACTATCCAGTGAGACCATTGCTGATCTGCTAAACCGTGTGCGTCAGCCATTCAATGTGAATACTCTGGCCCAGGCGGCAGCAATGGCTGCTCTTGATGACCAGGACCATATTCAGCGGGGGGTTGAGTTGAATCGAATCGAGATGAGAAAGATGGAGCAGGGATTTGATCAGCTTGGTCTGAAATGGATTCCATCAGCAGGTAATTTTGTCTCGGTTGATATTGGACAGTCGGCAATGCCAGTTTTTGATGCCATGCAGAGAGAGGGAGTGATTGTGCGCCCTGTCGGTAACTATGGAATGGCTAACCATCTACGAATATCCATTGGCCTGCCTGACGAGAACAGTCGTTGCCTGCAGGTGTTGACCAAAATATTGAGGGGGCAGCAATGATCAAGCGTCTTGCACTGATTGGGGTTGGATTGATTGGGGGGTCACTGGTGCGCGCACTTCGCGGTCAGAATGTGGTGGCTGAGGTTGTTGGTTATGGAAGAGACCGGGAAAATCTGCAGCGGGCAGTTGAGTTGGGAGTTATTGATGAGATTGCGACAACTGTAGCCGATGCGGTAACGGGTGCAGATGTGGTTGTGGTTGCAACCCCACTTGGATCCATGCGCTCGGTCTTTGCAGAGATGGCTGATCACCTCTCATCTGAGGTGATAATTACTGATGTGGGGAGTGTAAAGGGTAGTGTTGTTGAGGATGCCAGAACCGTTTTTGGAGCTGTTCCTGTACGCTTTATCCCCGGCCACCCAATTGCAGGTACAGAGAGAAGCGGGGTAGAGGCGTCACTCACCGATCTATATCAAGATCGTCGAGTAATTCTTACCCCACTTGAGAATAGCGATCCTGAGGCACTTCGTGTTGTAACGGAAATGTGGCAGGCAACAGGTGCAGATGTTGTAGAGATGAACATTGAGCACCATGACAAGGTGCTGGCTGCAACCAGCCACCTCCCTCACCTGCTCGCCTACGCCCTGGTAGATTCACTTGCCAGGCAAGAGTCCCATAGCGAGATCTTCCGCTTTGCCGCAGGTGGATTTCGTGACTTCAGCCGCATTGCATCCAGCAACCCAACCATGTGGCGTGATATATCCCTGGCCAATAGAGAACACCTGTTACAGGCAATAGATCTATTTCAGGATGAGCTTGATCAGGTAAAGAGGATGGTCAGATCTGAAGATGGGGCATCACTACAGGAGCTGTTTTCACGTGCCAAACAGGCACGGGATGAACACTACGAATAGAAGAGGGAGCGGGTATAATCCGCGCAAATTAATAGCAGCAATTACGGTGACAGTTTACTGAATACACTTAATTCACCACCTTCGGGCCATGTTTCTACGGCCTCAAGGCGCGTCCCGTAGAAAAGGGTGCCAACTGATACCTGGAGTTTCTGCCTCCACCTGGCAACTGCTCGATGGCCCCTGTTTTTAACAGTGCAGAGAGGTCACGATAAGCTGTCGCTCTGGAGCAGTGACAGATAGTCTCGTACTTTTTAGTACTTATGCCTCCCTCAAAACCTTTCGTCCCTTCGGCAAATACTCGATTGATCATTTTGATCTGCCTCTTGTTTAGATCAGTTTTATGCCTCTCCCAGAACCGTGCTTTTCCCAAAACAAAATCAACCTCTGTTTTGGCAATATCTTGAGCACTGTTAATTTCAGAGATAAAAAATTCAATCCATTCATTTAGATTGAGGTTGCCGCATGATATTTTTTGCAACTGTGAATAATACTCTTTACGGTTATGTTCTATGGCCGTTGCAAGACAGGCGAGTGTTGACTGGTTAAGAGATTGAGAAAGTGCATGGTCGGCAATGGCCCTTCCAACACGCCCATTCCCATCATCAAAAGGGTGAATAATCTCAAACCATGCATGCGCAACCGCAGCCTGAATAGGCCCAGGAAGAGAGGTGCTATTGTACCAAGTGAGCATTACTGCCATCTCTTCGTAAATATGCTCTGCAGGCGGTGCCTCATAATAGACTCGCCTTTTACCATAATGACCGCCAACAATTTGCATCGGCTCGGGTGAATTACGATACATTCCGCGTGTGATTAGGCTTAGTGGTTGGTGTGTGATAACCATCGATTGCCATCTGCCGAGCAGTTCATCGCTCAATGGGCTATTCCATTCGTTTCTAACATCAACCATCAGAGCTGCTGCACCCACTGCTTTTGTATCTTTATGAGTGGGTGCGGTAGAGTCTTTCGCAATCAGTTGCATAATTGAAGAACGAACTGATTCACGATCTAGCATTTCACCCTCAATAGCACTGGTTTTAATGGCCTCAGAGAGCATTAAAGAGACGGTAGCATCAGTTTGATAACTAGCAGGCAATGCATCAACTGTTCCCATTAAACGGGCGGATTTAAGTTTAAAGTGTTCTATTTCCACACTAAAAGCACTTGAATCAAACTCAAAGTTGGGCCAGTTTTTATTTTGCCATGTCCACATGAAGCGATGATAATCATTATTCGCTTCAAAATCAACTTTAAAATGAAGCGAATAATAGCGCTATTCGCTTCAAAATGCCCTTGCCATAGGTGTCCGGTTGTGCGCATCCACGCATTGCGTAATACGATACATTAGATGGGGGAATGGGTATAATTCGCGCAAATTAATAGCAGGGTAATGAACAAGATGTCAGGTTTAAAATTCAAGGTGCAGCCAGGGGGCAGGTTGCAGGGGACAATCCGTGTTCCTGGGGACAAATCAATTTCTCACCGCTCAATCATGTTCGGTTCTCTGGCAGAGGGGACTACGGAAGTCTCCGGTTTTCTTCAGGGAGATGATAGTCTGGCCACCCTGAATGCATTTCGTCAGATGGGCGTTGAGATTGAGGGGCCAATCGATGGAAAAGTAACTATACATGGGGTTGGAATGGATGGGTTGACCAGGCCCGATGCCCCGCTTTATCTGGGTAATTCCGGTACATCCATGCGTCTGCTCTCGGGACTTCTTGCGGGACAGAAATTTGATGTAACCCTTGCTGGAGATGAATCTCTCTCGGGTCGTCCGATGGGGCGGGTTATAAATCCATTGGGAGAGATGGGGGCAGAGATCAGAAGTAATTCTGATGGTACAGCTCCTCTCCAGATCTCTGGCGGTGCAGAGCTGAAGGGTATCGATTACGAGATGCCAATGGCCAGTGCTCAGGTAAAATCATCACTCCTGCTTGCTGGTCTCTATGCCGATGGTGATACCTGCGTTACCGAGCCTGCCCCCACACGTGACCATACCGAGAGAATGCTCACCGGTTTTGGGGTGGAGGTAAAACGAGATAGCAACAAAGTATGCCTTAGTGGAGGCGGCTCACTGAAGGCAACCAAAGTGGATGTTCCGGCAGATATCTCCTCGGCGGCCTTCTTCCTGGTTGGGGCCTCAATTGCAGATGGGTCTGACTTGACCCTGCAGCATGTTGGGATGAATCCAACCAGGATCGGGGTGATCAATATCCTGAGAGAGATGGGGGCAAATATTGAGGTGTTGAATGAGAGGATTTCCGGTGGTGAGCCAGTGGCTGATCTTCGGGTTCAATCTGCACCACTTCATGGAATAGAGATTCCTGTGGATCAGGTTCCTCTGGCAATTGACGAGTTTCCGGTGCTATTTGTTGCTGCTGCCTGTGCTGATGGAGAGACAACTCTTACCGGGGCAGAGGAGCTGCGGGTCAAGGAGAGTGACCGGATACAGGTGATGGCAGATGGGCTAACTACTCTGGGGGTAGATGCCAGGCCAACTCCTGATGGAGTTGTGATTC
Organism: Candidatus Thiopontia autotrophica; assembly: GCA_014384675.1. NCBI lineage: Bacteria > Pseudomonadati > Pseudomonadota > Gammaproteobacteria > Candidatus Thiopontia > Candidatus Thiopontia autotrophica. Next base: position 16,835 of record JACNFK010000014.1, read on the forward strand.
AGGGTGGAAACATTGGTGGGGGGACTGTCTATTCGCACCATGACCACCGCATCTCAATGTCATTTGCAATGGCTGGGTTGCGGGCCACGGCACCAATCGAGATTGAGGGGTGTGACAACGTAAATACGTCTTTCCCCGGGTTTGCATCCCTGGCCTCTGGAGCAGGACTTCATATAGAGGAGGAGTTATGACCCGGAATGGTTCTGTAGTAACAATAGACGGCCCCGGTGGGGCGGGAAAGGGGACGATCTCACTGGCAGTTGCCGGTAGACTGGGATGGGATTACCTTGATAGCGGTGCCCTCTACCGTGTATTGGGGCTTGCGGCAATACGTAAACAGATTGCACTTGATGATGAAGATGCGCTGGCTGCTGAGGCGGCAGATCTGGGGGTATCCTTTGGGGCTGGAAGTTCCGGTCTTGGTGTGGAGGTATTGCTTGATGGAGAGGAGGTTACATCCGATATAAGAACGGAATCAGCAGGTGATGCAGCATCCAGAGTGGCAGCACTGCCGGCGGTACGTGAGGCACTGTTGAGGCGTCAGCGTGATTTTGAACGCCCCCCAGGGGTGGTGGCAGATGGCCGAGACATGGGGACCACAGTTTTTCCTGATGCGGCATTAAAAATTTTTCTTACGGCAAGTGCTGAAGAGCGTGCAAAAAGACGTTATAAGCAGTTGATCGAGAAGGGTGATAATGCTAATATTCGCGCCCTTCAAAGTGAGATTGAAGCGCGTGATCGCAGAGATTCAGAACGATCCACCTCTCCATTACGTCCTGCAGAAGATGCGGTGATATTGGATACAACAGAGATGGATATAGAGTCGGTGGTTGCCGCAGTAATGGGACTGGCTGCAGAGCAGGGTCTGGTTGCTGAGTAGATCTGCTCTGTTGTAACTGTGTAACGGTGGAAGACATCAATCAAATCAGGTGTTTTCTGTTTTATTAATGGGTTCTAAATAGCTCCGAATCTGGACGACTGAACCCCAACCGCTCTGTTGATGATGCTGAATGGAATTAGCTTGATCATCTTCTTGAGTAGATATTTTAGGAAAGAATTATTATGAGTGAGAATTTTGCCGAGCTTCTGGAAGAGAGCTTTCGTTCAACTGTCATGGAAAATGGCGAATTGGTCAGCGGTACTGTCATCGATGTTACTGATGAGGTAGTGCTGGTAAATGCCGGACTAAAAACCGAGGCAGCAATCCCGGCCGAACAGTTCCGTGGCCGTAATGGTGATATGGAAGTAGCTGTTGGCGACATTGTTGAGGTTGCACTTGAGTCTGTTGCAGATGGGTATGGTGAGACAATTCTCTCTCGTGAAAAAGCAAAACGCCAGGAGGCGTGGAATCGCTTGCAGACTGCGCTGGATGCTAATGAGACTGTTATTGGTGTAATTAGTGGCAAGGTTCGTGGCGGCTTCACTGTTGATCTGGACGATATCCGCGCATTTTTGCCGGGCTCTCTGGTTGATGTGCGCCCAGTTCGCGATACTGCATATCTTGAAGGCAAGGATCTGGAGTTCAAGGTTATTAAACTTGATCAGAAGCGCAACAATGTTGTGGTTTCACGTCGTGCAGTGGTTGAGGCAGAGTACAGCGCAGAGCGTGAGGAGCTGCTCAAGACTCTGGAAGAAGGTGTCAACATCAATGGTATCGTCAAGAATCTTACCGACTATGGTGCATTTATTGACCTGGGTGGTATTGATGGCCTGCTCCATATTACAGACATGGCATGGAAGCGTGTTCGTCATCCTTCAGAGATTGTTAATGTTGGTGAAGAGATCAGTGTGCAGGTTCTCCGTTATGACCGTGAACGTAGCCGTGTTTCACTTGGACTCAAGCAGATGGGTGAAGATCCATGGATGAATATTGCTCGTCGCTATCCTGCAGGTACTCGTGTCTTCGGCAAGATCACAAATATTGCTGATTACGGTTCATTTGTTGAGATCGAGGATGGTGTAGAAGGTCTGGTTCACACCTCAGAGATGGATTGGACCAACAAGAATATCCACCCATCCAAGGTTGTATCAATGGGTGATGAGGTCGAGGTTATGGTATTGGATATCGATGAGGAGCGTCGTCGCATCTCTCTCGGTATGAAGCAGTGTAAGGCCAATCCATGGGAGCTGTTTACTCTTACTCACAAGAAGGGTGATCGTATCGTTGGCAACATCAAGTCAATCACAGAGTTTGGAATCTTTATTGGTCTTGAGGGGGATATCGATGGCCTGGTTCACCTCTCTGATATCTCCTGGAATGAGAGTGGCGAGGATGTGATCCGCAACTTCTCCAAGGGTGATGAGGTTGAGACAGTTGTACTTGCAATTGATGCAGAACGTGAGCGCATCTCTCTGGGAATCAAGCAGTTGGAGCAGAATCCATTCTCCACTTATGTGGCAGAGAATCCAAGAGGCACTATTGTGACTGGTACAGTTGGTGAGGTTGATGCTCGTGGTGCGGTAATTGTATTGAATGAAGATGTAACTGGTTATCTGCGTGTATCCGAGATCTCAAAGGATCGTGTAGAGGATGCACGAACCAATTTGAGTGAAGGCGACGAGATCGAAGTCGCAATTCTCGGAGTTGACCGCAAGTCAAATACCTTGAATCTCTCTATCAAGCAGAAAGACTCGCTTGATGAAGAGAAGGCTATCAAGGATTACAATGAGGCCAATGCTGTAGAGGAGGAGGCGGCGGGATCAACCACAATTGGTGATCTCATTAAAGAGCAGATGGACTCGTAACAAGCGGTTTTTGTGTGACTCCAGTGTCAGGAAAGGGTACACTGGAGTCACATCATACAACCAATAATTAACAAGTTACGAGACTAGATAGGTAGTTTACGGGGAGAATTATGACAAAATCAGAACTGATTGAATCGTTGTACAAAAAACTTCCGCATCTGGCATATACCGATGTTGAGATGGCGGTAAAGACAATCATCGAATCAATGACTGACGCATTAGGATCTGGTGAGCGAATCGAGATTCGTGGCTTTGGGAGTTTCTCTCTTCACCACCGTCCAGCAAGAATGGGAAGAAATCCTAAAACCGGAGCATCGGTTGAGTTGCATGAGAAGTTTGTTCCCCACTTCAAACCTGGAAAGGATCTGCGTGAGCGGGTTAATGAGGCTTGGCTCAAGCAACAGTAGCAGTCCACCCATAGCAAGGGCTGTATGCGTTTCCTTACCCTGATTCTGTTCCTGCTGGTTGCCGGTTTCGGCACTCTGTTTGCCGTACTTAATGCGGCCCCAGTCTTGTTTGATTACTATCTTGGGCAGGGCGAGATTCCACTCTCTCTATTGTTAGTTATTGTCCTGGCCTCTGGCGTACTGCTGGGAGTTCTATCTGCACTGCCACTGATACTCTCTCTGCGTATTCGTCTTCGCAAGGCTGAGAAAAAAGCAGTAGAGTGAGTACTCTATTTCCATACCTTGGTTTCGCACTGTTGCCGCTTGCAGCAGCCTCTGGCTGGTGGTTTGCCAGAAAAGGTGGGGTACAGGCTACGGACCAGCGCTGTTCCACACTATCTACAGACTACTTTCGCGGCCTAAACTATCTGATTAATGAGGAGCAGGACCTGGCAATTGACCTCTTCTCCAAGCTGCTGGATGAGGATCCAAGCATGGTGGAGACACACCTGGCTCTGGGAACTCTGTTCCGCAGACAGGGTGATACCTCACAGGCCATCCATCTCCACAGCAACCTGATTAAAAGTGAGAACCTTAACGACGAACAACGCAGTCTTGCCCTGTTGGAGTTGGGGCGGGACTATATGAAAGCCGGTCTGCTTGATCGTGCAGAGCAACCATTTCTTGATCTGATAGATCTTGGCTTTTACAAGAGTGATGCCTACGAATGGTTGGTAATGATCTACCAGCAGGAAAAAGAGTGGGATCGTGCTATTGATATGTTGGACAGACAACAGAAAAAAGATGGAAACAGTGCTGCAACAATTGCCCAGTTCCTTTGTGAAAAAGCGGAAATTGCCCGTTCTGGAGGAGACCTGAATGAGGCGTTTCATCTGGTGGAGCAGGCTCTTAAGCGAGATCCACTGGCAGTTAGAGCTACCATGATCAGGGCAGAGATTCTTGCTCTTAGGGAGGAAAATGGAGCAGCTATTGAAGAGTACAAGAAAATTGAGCAGCAGAACGCCAGTTATATACCAAATATTATCCATCCACTGCTGAAACTTTATCGTCAGGATGGAGATCAGGAGGAGATTATCCGCTACCTTACCAATCTGTTGAAAAAGCATCCAAGCACCACGGTGTTGTTGGCAGCTGTTGAGCAGGTTCAATTGATGAGTGGTGATAGAAAGGCAGAGCTGTTTCTGGTAAACCAGTTGAAGAGCAAACCGTCCGTACGTGGTTTGGAGCGCCTGATTGAGCTGAATCTGAGACATGCCGAGGATGATCGTGCCAGAGAAGGGCTGTATGGTCTGCAGATGTTGACCAAGCAGCTACAGGAGGAGAAGCCAGAGTATCAGTGTAGCCACTGTGGTTTTCAGGCACACCACCTGCACTGGCAGTGCCCAGGGTGTAACAACTGGAATACCATTAAACCAATTGTCGGGGTATCAGGGGAGTAGGGTTGTGTTGATTGCGTGGAGTGCGGCAAGTGGATCTTCAGCAGCAGTAATCGGACGTCCAATGACTAGCCAGTTACTGCCAAGAGCAACAGCCTCTGCCGGTGTCATAACTCTTTTCTGATCACCACGCGCACTGCCGGCGGGGCGGATTCCTGGAGTAATCAGGCAGAAATCATCTCTCAGGGAGCCCCTTAATAGAGAGATCTCTCGTGGTGAGCAGACCACGCCATCCATTCCAGACTCCTCCGCAAGTGTGGCCAGGCGGAGTACCTGATTAGCAGGGTCAATATCCAGACCGGTTTCGGCAAGGTCTCCACGGTCCATGCTGGTAAGAACAGTTACCGCAATAAGTAGTGGTGCACTCTCCCTGCTGGAAAGAGCATCGCGTGCAGCTTCCATCATCTTGCGTCCACCAGATGCATGAACATTGACCATCCACACCCCAAGGTCAGCCGCTGCTCTGCAGGCACTGGCTACAGTATTTGGGATATCGTGATATTTAAGGTCAAGAAAAACATCAAACCCCATGGTTACCAACTGCTCTACACTCCTCGGGCCAGAGCGGGTAAAGAGCTCTTTGCCGACTTTGACTCTGCACTCTGCAGGGTCAAGTTGTCCTGCCAGATCCAGGGCCTTGCCAGCATCGGGAAAATCGAGTGCAACAACAACTTTTGACTGGTTTGCCATGGGCTATACTTTTTTCGCCTGTTCTGCCGCGTTGCCAATGTAGCTTGCTGGAGATAGCTTGCGCAGAGACTCCCTGGCCTCTTCCGGAATATCCAGCCCGTCAACAAATGTTAGCAGAGCCTCTTTCGTTATCCCCTGTCCACGGGTTAATGCTTTCAGTTTTTCATATGGATTCTCTACCCCATAGCGGCGCATGACCGTCTGAATTGGTTCTGCCATAACCTCCCATGTATTATCCAGATCTTCCGCCAGACGAGCCTCGTTAATCTCCAGTTTTCCTATGCCTCGCAGGGTGGAGTTATAGGCGATCAGACTATGGGCAATACCTACACCAAGGTTTCTCAATACTGTTGAGTCTGTCAGATCACGTTGACCACGAGAGATTACAAGTTTCTCCCCAAGGTGCCCCATAATGGCATTGGCTATTCCAAGATTTCCCTCCGAATTCTCAAAATCAATCGGGTTTACCTTGTGCGGCATGGTTGATGAACCTACCTCGCCCTCAATGGTTTTCTGTTTGAAATAACCCATTGAGATATACCACCAGACATCTCTGTTATAGTCGAGCAGGATAGAGTTGAATCGACTGATCACATCAAAGAACTCGGCAATATAATCATGCGGCTCAATCTGGATAGTGTAAGGGTTAAAGTCCAACCCAAGTGATTCTACAAAGCTCTGTGCAATAATCTCCCAATCAAGGTCGGGGTAGGCAGAAAGGTGGGCATTATAGTTTCCTACAGCACCATTGATCTTCCCCAGAAACTCAATCTTGGTGAGCTGTTCACGCTGGCGCTGTAGACGATAGACAACATTGGCAATCTCCTTGCCCATGGTTGAGGGGCTGGCTGGTTGACCATGAGTACGACACAGCATGGGTACGTCGGCAAACTGATGTGCCAGTGCTGAAAGGGCATCAACAATCTCATCCATTTTTGGAAGGATGGATTGAGTGCGAGACTCTCTCAACATCAGCGCATGTGAGAGGTTGTTTATATCCTCTGATGTGCACGCAAAGTGGATAAACTCACTAACTGCCTCCAACTCATCATTGCCGGCTATCTTCTCTTTTATAAAGTACTCAACTGCTTTTACATCATGGTTGGTTGTACTTTCGATTGTCTTGATGCGTTGTGCATCCTCCTCATTGAAGTGGTCAACAAGATGGTTAAGAAGATTGTCTGCATGTTCCGAGAGTGGAGGAACTTCTGCTATGCCACTATTTGCCGATAGCATCTGTAGCCAGCGAACTTCTACCAAGACACGGTGACGAATCAATCCGAATTCGCTGAAAATCATGCGAAGAGCGGTGGTTGCACGCCCATAACGACCATCTACAGGGGAGACAGCGGTGAGAGAACTGAGTTCCATTAGATGAGAATCCTTGAAAATATAGTGATTACAGCTAGTCATTATAACCTCAGAGAGGTGATGGTCACAGAGAAAAGCGAGACGACAAGGTTACAAGATGAGAAAATGGAGAGATGAGTATAGATAGAGAGAAAGATTGCGCACTGCTTAATGAGCTCAAACAGGATCTTGTATTTCAGGACAATCTGCTTGGTACCCAACTTACATTCAATACTACCTGGGGGATTTTTAGCCCAAGAGGGATAGATGATGGGACCCATCTGTTGCTGAAATATCTGGAGGTGGAGGCTGATGAGACAATTATTGATATCGGTTGTGGGTATGGTCCTCTAGGTTTGGCTCTGGGGGGGCAGGCACCTGATGGAGAGGTTCATATGGTGGATAGAGATTATGTGGCTGTAGAGTATGCAAATAAAAATGCCAAAATAAACAGGATGAGTCACTGTCGGGCATATACCTCCAATGGATTTAGCGAAGTACCAGAGAGCATGCGTTTTGACACAGTTGTATCCAATGTGCCGGCAAAAGTTGGTCGAGAGATGTTGACCATTTTATTGTGTGATGCCAGGTCCAGAATGAATCCCGGGGGGCAGATTGTGGTTGTTACAATCAATGGGTTGCGTGATTTTATCAAGCGTAATTTCAAAGAGGTATTTGGGAACTACAAAAAACTCAAGCAGGGCAAGGCCTATACTGTGGCCAGAGCAATCATGGAGTAGCCTCTAAGGCTCCATGTCATACTGGCTAATCAGCCTTCTCAGGCGTGGGCGAGATACCCCCAGAATTTCACAGGCCCTTCCCTTATGCCATCCTGTGGCATCCAGAACGCGCAGTACATGTTCTCGCTCAACCTCTTGCAGAGATCGATTGACCTGGTCACTGACTGTTTCTGCCCGTTGCAGGGTTGAGTTCAGAGATTGATTCGGAAGGTCGCTTGCAAGAGCGCCGCTACAGAGATTTTCAGGTATCAGATCTGGGGTTATGGAGTCTCCTGGAGATAGTGCAACAAGCTTGGTTAGCAGGTTTTCCAGTTCACGAATATTCCCGGGCCAATCATACTGCTGAAAACAGTTGATAACCTCCATGCTTATCTGGCTTACATTTCTTCCCAGTTCACTGTTGATACGATCCAGCAGGCTACGTACCAGATCCAGCAGATCATCCTTGCGTTCACGAAGTGGTGGAATATGGATAGTTACTACCTGGAGTCGATAGAATAGATCGGCACGGAACTCACCATTTTTAACCCGCTCATCAAAATCTATATTGGTAGCAGCTATAACACGTGCATTGTTGGTGATTGGATACTTGCCACCAACTGGAGTGAACTCCTTCTCTTGTAGTACACGCAGTAATTTTGCCTGCATGTTTGGTGAGAGCTCTCCAATTTCATCAAGAAATATGGTTCCTCCCGAGGCAAGCTCAAATTTGCCAAGTTGTTTGGATGTGGCGCCGGTGAATGAGCCTTTTTCATGACCAAAAAGATCTGATTCCAGCAGGGTTTCGACAACGGCAGCACAATTTACGGCCACAAATGGACCGTCTGCAAGCTTTCCAGAGTTATGAATAGCATTGGCTACCAGCTCTTTTCCTGTGCCACTCTCTCCGGTAATAAGAACTGTGGCTGGGCTCTGTGCCACCATACCGATGGTCTTGAAAACCTCTCGCATCACATTGCTGTGGCCAACCATGGTTGAGCGGCTACTTGATGTGGATGCAGGTTCAACCATCTGCTCAGTAGGACCATCTTGTGCCAGCAGGCGGGCTATCGACTGATCAAGTTCATCGATATCAATTGGTTTATGAATATAGTCATCAGCACCATTCTGCATTGCCTGAATAGTGCTCTCCATATCATGAAATGCAGTAATCATGATTATGTGTGCCTTGGGGAAAGTAGTAACAAATTCTGGTAGCCCCTCCAGTCCGGTTTTCCCCGGCATCTTAATATCGAGAATAATGATTTCAGGGGGGAGAGGCAGGGCTGATCCGGATGCGATTCCTTTATCAACACTGTGGCTGGTTGTAACACTGTGCCCCTGCGCACCAAAATGGAGTTTAAGGGTTCTGCAGCTTGCCTCATCGTCATCGACAATTAATATATTTGCCATAATTCAGCTCTCTCTAAATAATCTATATGCGGAAGGACAATTGTCATGACTTGCTTGTGGTTTCAGCCGTATCATCAAGTTTTTTGGTTTTAATGAATGTTGTCGGTGCTCTGTCTGCTTCAGTATCTGGAATATTATGTTTCATGTGGGTAACCGGAAGCGTAATAACTACACAAGTGCCAACCCCATTATTGCTCTCCATGGATATGGTTCCATTGTGTTGTTCAATAACTCGTTTAACGATAGCCAGCCCAAGTCCTGTCCCCTTTGATCGGCTGGTGACAAAAGGCTCAAAGATTTCGTCTCTGTTTGATTCATCTATCCCTGTGCCATTGTCGCAGATCTCTAGCTGGATGATTGAGCCATCATCATGCAGATCCATGCGTGCATTGATGATTATTTTTGGTCTGTCTGGGGCTGCTTCGGTAATCGCATGGATTGCATTGCTTAGCAGGTTGGTTAATACACGACGCATCTTGGTTTTGTCGACCTGTATTGTGGGTAGGCCGGCTGGATAGTGGGTGATTACGTCAATGCTGTTTTCAATGATCTGTTTTTGAATGGCATTGATTGCGGTCTCGGTTAATTTATCAAGGCTGCTCCAGGAGAGATCCAGTTCATCTGGTCGGGAATATGCGAGTAGCCCGTCCAGAATACTCTCCATGTAACGAATCTGTTGTAGCCCAATTTCATGCAACTCTCTATCTTCAGCGTTTCCGCCCTCTTTTTTGCTGAGAATCTGTAGCCCCATTTTGATGGATGAGAGAGGGTTGCGCAGATCATGAGCAACCATGCTGGCCATGCGTCCAACTACAGCAAGAGTCTTGGCTTGTGCTAACTCATCTTTTCGTTTCCGAATCTCCTCTTCAAGATCTTTTTGTGCAGTGATATCTTCCTTAACGGAGAGGAAGTGAGTTATCTCACCATCTTCGTTGCGAATTGGTGACATAAGGGCGGACTCCCAATATAGTTCACCGCTCTTCTTTCTATTATGAAGGATGCCGCGCCACTCTTTTCCACTACTGATTGTCTGCCACAGATCTCTGTACTCTTCTGGAGAGGTGTCTCCTGATTTCAGGATGCGAGGGTTTTTTCCTATTACCTCTTGTGGCAGATAGCCGGTGAGTTCGGTGAATTTTGGATTGACGTACTCAATTCTGCCAGTTCTGTCTGTAATCAGGATTACAGCAGGGCTCTGTTCAGCAGCACGCGCCAGCTTGGTAAGCTCTTCACGAGTTTGGTGCTGCTCAGTAATGTCCTGTCCAATACAGGTGATGCTCTCTATCTGGTTTGCATCATTAATAGTGGTTGTTGAAGTCCATGCAATCAGTCTATTCTTGCCACGAAAATCAATAATATGAGACTCATGGTAAGTTGACCCCTGCAAGCCATCTTCTCCATCAAGAATCTGTTTTATCCCGTTTATACTGTCACCATCAGGAACAAAATTATCAAACCAGTTTTTTCCGATCACATCACTGCGACGTTTTCTGAGCAGGTGTAGCAGGTAGTTGTTGCAGAACAGGATGTTGCCATCCAGATCAATGGTGAGTGCGGCAAGATGTATCTCTTCAAGAGTGTCTCGGAAGCGCAGCTCATTTGCCCGCTGTAGCTCATGTTCCTCTCTGCGTATGATGTTGTTGGTGAGTAGCAATGACAGTAGTGAGATAAAGAAGAGAATTGCTATATAGAGCAATCTGTTTTTCTGCAGAAAACCAAGTGGCGTGGACTCAAGGTTGGATGTTGGCAGGTAAGAGATAACTTTCCAGTTATATCTATTTAGCTGATCTGTGCTGATTATATGGTCAGTTGTTCCTGCTCTTATCTGGGCAACCCTGAGAGGGTTTACAGTTATATGCGAGAAGAGGCCGTTTGCTGTAATGAACTGCCCGGATTTTGTGCCACTAATATGGCTCCATTCACTTTTAAACTCACTACTGAAAATATTGTCAGGATTGCCCAGCATGAATCCCCACTCTTTTTCCGGATTATTATGGCTTAGCCAGTATCCGTCACTGTTAACCAGATGCACCCTGTCCGTAATAGAGGCCACAGCACTTCTGAAGTTGTTGACGAGATCGATACCAAGATAGTTGAGTACGATCATCCCCCGACGCTCACCAGAAGATGAGTAAATAGGGGTGACAAATCTGATAACAGGTTTGTATGGGGTCTCCAGGCTGTTATTCTCAATATTAAGGTCCATAGGAGACAGGTAGACCTCACCATCAAGAAGTTCGAGCCCCTCTTTGATGTAGTATCTGTCAGACTTGTTTTGCAACTCTGAATCTGCAACCGAGATTCCACCCTTGTTACTGTAGTTTATTCGGCAAAGCTCATTGCCGGAATCGTCTATATAACGGATCTGATCATATATTCCGTTGTTGTTGGCAAAACTCAGAAACAGCTGGTTGATGTCGCTCTTCTTTTGAGCCATTTCTGTCTTGTCTACAAACATGATGTTATCCATCTGTTCTGCAAGGAAGAGCAGGTCAGAGACAATCTTCGATATATCTTTTGTAATCATCTCCTCGGCAAGGTGAATATTTAGCTCTTCAGCTCGCTTGATTGCGTTACCACGCACCTCATAATCAGAGTAGAAATGGATAGTGGCAGCCACAAACAGGACAACTATCATGGGTAAAAGGAAGAGCATTAACAGGCGGCTCTTCTTTAACAGTGATGGAGTGTAGTGGTGTAGCGTCATCCGCAACGACTCCTTATCTCCAGTTCAACACGATCCAGATAATCGTCTAGGGATTCACCCCCGTCTCTGGGGACCAGAAAAATCAATTTTGCAGCAATCAGATAAGGTCTTCGCGCCCCATCTCCAGCTGGACGTTCATCCTGTAGATTGGCCTTCAGATAACGTAGTGCCTCTTCAGGATTTTCACAGTAGCGTGGGAGTGATACCTCATCGGCATACCACTCAATAGCTGAAGAGACAGATAGCATCAGCACTACAACCACAACAACAAAAGGAAAAATCTTTCCAATTGGGAAGGCATCCGTATACATGTTTTCCTGATTACTCATGATGTATGAAGCACCGAGTGGTCGGATGGTCTCCAAATTGAGCGAATGGTTGATACTGATGCAGTAGATGGAGAGATGTTCTCTTGTTTGAGAATCTCCGCTGATAAAATTTGCCCCTGGGCGATACGGTCACGTACTGAGACTCCTCCAATGTAGTTGGCAGCAATATGGATACCAGGGGAGGATGATATATTCGATTTTATCTGCTTCACTCGTGCAGCATATCTGCCATGGTATAGAGGTAGTGCGTCCTGGTGGCGGTGTAGTGTCACCATCTCTGGAGCCCCGTTAATTCCCAAAATTGGTTTAAGAGCAGAAACAGTTCTCTCTACAATCTCCTCACTCTTCCATTGCTGGATCTCCGGGTGACGTGCACCGCCCAGATATGTGGTTAGCAGAATCTTGCCCTCGGGGGCGCGATTGTTGAAAAGGCTGCTCATCCAGATATTGCCATTGAATGGTGTGTTCTCGGATTTCGGAGTAAGGAAGCCGGTACCATCCAGAGAGTGGTCAATCTGACCACGGTCAAAGCCTGTGTGCAGTACTGTGAGGGGGGCATATTCAATCCCGTCCAGAAGTCGACTTGCCTCAGGGGATATCGAGCTTAGCAGAGTTGCAGTTACTGCTGCCGGGGTGCTGAAAATTATATGGTGAGCATCCTGTTCAATCTCTATGGATTGTGGGGATGACCTGTCATGGCCAAACAGACGCCATTTCGGGCTGTTGTTGGTTGATCCAGGTGCTCTTTCAATTGCTGTTGCCTCAAGATTGGTACGGAAGGTGATCCCCGACTGTCGTGCCAACTGTTCAACCAGGGTAGACATGCCTCCCTTAAAGGAGAAAGTCTCGGTAATGCATCCACTCTTTTTTCGATTGAATTTGTGAATCATGGCGCCTGCTGTCAGGCTACCATATCTCTTTTCCAGAGCAGTCAGTCTTCCAAGTGTTGCCTCGGCATTGGCCAGATCTGGATCGGAGGCCAGGGTTCCGGAGACAAATGGGTCCATCGCCTTTTCCAGAAGCTCTCTACCAAAACGGCGTGTAATAAACTCGCTAACCGTCTCATTCTCACTGCCACCACGAGGAATAAATGGCTCAGCCAGCATTCTCAGCCGTCCTCTCATGCTCCAGCTTTTAGAGAAGAGGACGCTCTGCATATTCATGGAGATGGAGTTGAGTTTCCCGTTGCTTAACAGGTATCGATTCTGCTCTGCAAGTTGGGTGCGACTGCTCTTTAGTTTCTCAAGCCCGCTCTTTGCTATCAGCTCAGCAACCTCGGGACGGAAGTTCAGCAGCAGGGCTGCAGCCTGCTCCATTGTGTACCCATCATGCTCGGTGGTCTTTATCTTTCCTCCGGGTCGTTTGTCACGCTCCCAGATCTCCACCTCCATCCCGGCCTGGCTCAACCACCATGCAGTTGAAAGTCCGGAGATACCGCCACCAACAATCAATACCTTTTTGGTCACTGTTTGGCCCCCTCTTTTTTGGAGGTTCGTGGTCTCTTTAGCTCTGCCTTCATCTTGTCGAGCATCTCACGATCCAGAATACCCAGGCCCTCACCATTCTCACCTTGATGGCTCTCAACGTGGGTACGAATTTCTCCAAAACGTTTCTCGGCCTGGGGGTTGTCTTTCAGGCGTGGCACCCGTTTTTTGGCAATCTCCCAAGCATCAAAATTCAGCTCATCCATGCCAAAGCCACGAAGTCTGCGTACCGCCTTCATCATTGCCCGATTACGAAAACGGGTAAGGTCATCAGGAGTGATGATGGACAGCCCTTCCCGACGCGCATTGAATTCAGCCGCTTTCTTGATTCCGGCACGAACAAATTCTGGTGCACCCTCAACCCTTTTCAGGGCAACAAGATCCCACTCAACTCCGGCAATCTGGGTATCAATAATAATCTGGATATCGCCAGCAGTTACAGTTATCGAGTTGCGCTGCTTTGCCGCCATCTCTGCAGCTGTCTCCAGTGTCGGCTTAACGAACATCACAACCTGTGGCTCCCTGTTAGAGAGGAAATCATCAAGCAGATTATCGGCCTCATCCTCCCAGTTGAGCCTGCGACCAGGCTCATCCTCAGCCTCCAGTCGATCCAGTAGTTTGGTATTGACCTCCAGTCGCCCCTCGGTTTGGGCTACATCTTCCGCCACCGCACGTACCCCTTCACGCAGGAAGGATGGGGTCTCATCGAGCCGTTGCTGTGCCTCGGCAGTCCAGACAAGGTGAATTTCCCCGTTATTATTGTCATCTTTATGCCCTGGACGCTTCGGCATGTTGGCGCCGAATCTTTTGCTGGAGAGCTCGGTCAGCACCTCTGAGGTAACCTCGGAGAGTCCCTGTTCCAGTACATGTTGCTCGGCACGCTTCTTGACCATCTTGCGAAGAAATCCTGGAACCCGGCCGAGCCGTTTTTCAGCCTCCGCACTCCAGGCTACATCCTCTTGCTCTGTAGAGTTGAGAGGCTGGATTATCTTCCCATTCTGTGGCTGGTAGGAGCACCATGGATCGGTATCCATCAGATCAGCTCCCAGCGCCTTGGGACGGGCACGACAACCGCCACAGAGTATCTGGTATTCGCACTCTCCACACTTTCCCTTGAGGGCTGGATTTCTTAGCTGTTCAAAGGTCTCTGACTCATCCCAGATCGAGAGGAAGCTCTGCTGACGGATATTGCCCTCCTCATCAGGGATATATGGACAGGCAGTAACACCACCCTCCGGGGTGATGCGACAATAGTGGGTTCCAGCAATACAGCCACCACCCTCGTACCCTTCGGCCCGCGTGACGGGGCTGTTGGGATCGTTCTGATAGGCGATTCGTTTGTAGTGGGGGGCACAGCGGGCGCGGATCATTAGGTCGGGGTGCTTCTGTTGTGCCGCAATGATCTGGTTAAGGGCCGCTTCATAGCGTTGTGGGGTGATGTCGGACATCTTCTCGCCACGCCCGGTGCAGACGAGGAAAAAGATGTTGAGCAGGTGGGCACCAACGGATTTGGTGAAGTCGACCATCCCCTCCAGCTCTTCGGCATTGCCTTCAGTGATGGAGAAGTGAACCTGAAAAGGGAGTTCGTGTTTGCGGCAGGCGTCCATTCCAGCCAGAGTCTTCTCCCAGCTCCCAGGGCAGCCGCGGAACTGATCATGAAATCCCGGATCAAGAGAGTCAACGCTGATGCCTGCACCCATTGCGCCAGCCGCCTTGAGTGATTTAACCCGCTTCTCATTTAGCAGAACGCCATTGGTGCCGATGACGATGGAGAGGCCTAGTTGAGATCCATGGGCAACCAACGCCTCCAGATCTTTTCGTAGCAGTGGCTCTCCTCCAGTCAGAACCACCATGGTATCGGTACTGCGGGCGGCAATCTGATCCAGTAGCTGGATCACCTCTTCAGTGCTCAACTCACCATCGCCCCCTTGTTGCAGTGTCTCTGCATCAAGATAGCAGTGGCTGCAGTTGAGATTGCAGCGACGCGTCAGGTTGATGGCAAGAAGGAAGAGATCGTTCATTATGGAAAAGCAACAGCGCCTCGCGCAAAGACGCAAAGAGGCAAAGGTTCTTTCATCGTCTTTTCTGCAGGATGTGCGTGATTGATTGTGTGGGTGATTTTTTTAGCTCTATAGATGTACTGCATCACTGAGTAGATTGTAGGTAGTAATTCGTTGCCAATGGGCATTCTGAATTGAATACCATTGAACGCTTTTCTTAGCGGCTTTGCGTCTTTGCGCGAGGCGCTGTGGCAGTTCATTTATACTGATCCGGATTGGATTCGGAGTGGAATCCGCTGCCCATCTCCCAGGCGTCACTGGCCTTGTCGACGGCGGCATGAGTCACCTGCTCGAGCCCCAACTCCCGTGCGCATCGCTCTACCTCCAGAACGACCATGCCCTGGACAAAGTCTGGAATCTTTTTGATCCGTGCGCGGGCTGCAGGGTCCCACACCATGGTGGACTGCTTCTCTTTCGATCCTGCCGCCCACTCGCTATATTTCTCCTCAACCAGCGCCTCGGTAATCTCTTCGGTGCGATGTTTTTTTGCAAACTGCTCGACTCGCTGTTTAGTCAGGTCGCGCATAAACCCTTCAGGAATACGTTCCATGCGGGCCTCGGCCTCAGGGCTCCAGTGAAGGGAGGTGCGTTGTGCGAGATTGGCAAAGGGGCAGAGGCTCGCTTTTTTCTCTGCTGGCTGTGGAGGGGTAGAGGATTGTTCTTGCATGGCCTCGGTCATTGCCTCGCGCGCTTGTTCCAATCCCGCTTCGACGACTTCCAGTGTGATCTCTTGCAACTGGTTGTCGCGGGCATATGATTCAATGCGATCCCTGCTGGAGTCGCGCATGAACCCCTCGGGAACACGGGATAGGCGCGCGAGTGCAGCAGCACCCCATGTCAGTGTGGATGAGGTAGCAGTAGCCTCTTCTTGGCCGATGAATGGCCGGATATGCTCAATCTTGACCCGATTGGAGCGCTCTCCACGTGCCTTTTTCTCTGCACGCATACTGAGGTTGCCGCGCAGTGCCAGATCCTCAATCGTCATGAGTAACTGAGAGGCATCGCTGTCCCAGCGCATGATCTTGTCGGTGACGACTCCAGCTTCTTCCGGTTTACGTTTGAGTTCGCCTGCCTCGTAGGCATCTACAATCTCTCCCATCGCCTGCTCTGCATGGTTCGGCATCAACTGGGCGGTGGCCTCTTCAACAATTCGTTCGGTAATGACGGTATGGCCACGCTCCTGTGCATAACGGAGGATCGCCATTCTGGCCATATTGCGAACAAAGGAGGGGACCTTATCCATTCTGGATTCAGCCTCATTTGTCCATGAGGTGGTGGTCTCCGCCACCACATCAATCTCTGGGCGGTAGGTGCGCTGGCTCAGTAGTACCGCACACTCGACATTGCGCAGTAATATCTCACTGTTGCCACCAATATCGAGCTCATCATCGGCATGAATCCCCAGCTTTCCGATAACCAGCAGGGAGGGGCGGGCGTTGGCGACATAGCGTTCAACTGCATCGTGCGCCTTGCCATCAAGCAGGGTGGTCTCAATCTCAACCCCATAATCTCGGGCAATAGATTCTGCCACATCCAGATGCCCCTGATAAATCTTGGCCAGACCGGAGTCGATGATCTCCTCGTGGAGCTTCTCCTGCTCCTTGAACTTGAATACCTTGCCTGCCTCCTCGGAAAGAACTCCTGCAATCCGGTTAAATGCTACGTAGTGGTAGTAGGGGTCAAAGGCGGAGATCACCTTAACCTTGCAGCTCCACTCTTTTGCCAGGGAGAAAGCCGTCAGTAATCCACCATAGGCTCTGTCAGAACCGTCAATGGCAACCACAATGGGGCCACGCTCAAGATTTATCTCTGGCTCCTTGATTACCAGAACATCAATCTCCGAGCGCCGAGCAACGCGGTCGGTTACTGTTCCCAGGCGACTGCCACGAATTGCGCCCAGCCCCAGTGCCCCCATAACCAGCAGGTCATACCTCCCACTATTGGTTTCGCGGGTCAGTTCACGATAGTTTTTCCCCTCAAGTGGACGGCGATCAAATGCAATCTCGTTTTCCGCAGCAAGCTCCTCGGCCTGGTCCAGATAAGAGTCGGTAATAATGGAGAGGCCCTTGGTGATCAAGTCATCGTGGACATCTCGTTGACGCTCCAGCTCCAGCTCCTCACGAAACTGCTCCGGCAGACCTCCCTCCATCTGGCGGAAACGGATGTCATGTAGTTTGGCAGCATAGACATGCGTGCCCGTAATTTTTGCCCCCCAGTGCGCAGCCATTTGAAAGGCCTCGGTAGTGCCGCGGTTGGAGTGGTCCGAAGAGTCAACAGCAAGCAGTATCCCCTGGTAGGTTGGAAGAGGATCTGGCTTGGTTGGTTGCTCCATTTTTACTACATTTTCATTTTGCATGTTATATAACCTCTTTTTACGGCCTCTTGTGGCCCCTCTCTCTTGTTTATGAATACTTGCAAAAGCACACTAATAATGCGGTTTTGTAAAGACCCTAAACGATCATCCCCCAATAGAGGGGGATGATGTTACAGATTTGTTGGTTGTTCCTAGATCACCATGTACCAAATGATAATGGTGCAGACAACAACCATGTTGATAGCTCCACCTGTAAGTACCATACGGTCAAACAGGGTGAGTTTCTCTGGAAGCAGACGTCTCATTACTTCATCTTGATATCAACAGTTACAGTATCGCCACCCTTAACAGTAGCCTTGCCTTTTCCTGGCTTGAGGAAGCCATTGAAGGCCCTGACCTTGTATTTGCCAGGAGGTACGTTGTCGATAGTGTACTTTCCGTTGCCATCTACCACAGCGTAGTATGGGCTCTTGGCCACAAAGACGAAACCGTGCATAAAGTCATGAGCATCACACTCAACCTTCATGGCATAACCTTTTTTCAGCTTTACAGTCTTGGTCACCTTGCTGCCCTGGTCAGGCTGGCTCACATTTGCAACGGTCTTTTTAGGCCCTTTGACGGTACCGGTCATCAGCTCATAGGTGTGAAGATTGTGAAGAACAGGATCAGAGTTGATAGCAGTCATCTTGCCGCCATTTTGCATGATAGAGAGGAATGGGGTGAATTCGCATCCTTTCTGATCTACATTGATCTCAGCAGGAGTGTCTCCCCACGCCTTGCCTGATTTTACCTTAGTCAGATAGACAACTGCATTGAGCAGTGCCTTGCCGTTGGTCTGAACGTAATCGATGATGCGCTGGTCATTGCCACATACGGCATTGTCCTTCTTTATGTCATAAACCTTGTGGGCAGACTTTGGTGCAGCCTTCTTCAGGGTTACGGTTCCGGTGATGGTGCCGCCATTAGCGACATCAACCACCTTGTAGCCAGCCTCTGAGCTGAGTGGGGTGAATGCAGCAGCAGTGATTGCTACAGCAGAGAGTGTCTTAAGTAGACGTTTTGATGTTTTCATGTCAATTTGACTCCTGGGTTAAATAAAACAAAATAGTTAATGAAAAAATAGTTACTTTATGCGGCCTGAAGATGGTCGGGTTCCTGGCTGGTTTGGTATATCTCTTCCAGCATCTCGATCACAAATCTGCGCTCCGCACTGCTCTGCATGGACTCCAGCAAGGGTAGCAGATGGTTTGCACCGATTACAGGGTCGAGAATTCTAAGTGCTCTTCCCATATGTCTTGCCTGTTCACCGGCACCAGCAAAACCTGCGTCCAGTATCTTTAGAATAAATTCTTTGCTCTCTTGGGGGCTTTCTGTGCCACTACTTAACAGCGAGGTTATTGCATCAGCCGCATATTTTCTGACTGAGGGTTGGTCATCTTCCAGTTTCTCACTGATTTTCTGCAAGATTTCACTGTTGGCAACCTCGTTGGTCACCATGTGAGCCTCTTCTACAGAGTCAAGTTTGCTTGAGGCAATGGTGGCAAGAGCACGCACCGACTCCATTCGTACAACGGTATCATCATCATCCAAACATTCAATCAGGGTTGGTATGGCAGCCCGGTTTTCCATTGCTCCAAGGGCGCGGATGGCAGCCATGCGAATGTCGGGGTCACCAAAATGGACCTGAGATATAAGTGTTCCCTGTGTATCAAGCAGTTTTGGGTTGGCCGGATTGCCAGCAGCAATCTCCGCCAGGGCCTCGGCAGCCAATCTACGAATCTCATGGTCATCATCACTAAGCGCAAGATTTAGCTCATTTATTGCCAGATTACTTTGTTGACGCCCCAGAATGGTTGCCGCCATGCGACGCACATCAGTATGTATGTCCTTGTTCTTGAACCTGCGTTCACGGCGAACTGTCGCCTCCTCGTTATCCTCCAGGATGCCAAGATACTCCTTGGTCTCTTCATCAAACTCCTCTTCAGCTGGGGCCTCCTCCTCATCCAGCAAAAGGGCTGCCTCAACATTATCCATTGCAATGGCATCGAGTGTTGAGACACTATCGCGGCTTTCACCCTCCAGGGTTGGTGATTCAGGAAAGTCTGGCAACGCAGGTTCTTCGCTCACGGTATCTTCTTCCGTACCATTTTCAGTGTTGTTCTCCAGATCAACACTCTTGTTGAACTGAACCTCCTGAGACTGGGCAACCACCTCCTTCTGCTCCTCCTCCTCTTCCTCACGAGTCAGGTCAATCTCGCCATGGAGTGCCGAGAGGATGATCTCAATGGGGCGCGGATGATTTTCACTGTCATCACTGTCAGATGCTGCTACATATTTATCCTCACAATCCATAAGAGAGATCAGGGCGGCCAGACGAACAGGCTGTTCAGGATCGCTTAGTGCATTGGTGAGTGCATCAACTCCTGAATCTGTTATCTGGTCCATTAGTGACAGGCTAAGTGCGGCCTGTCTACGAATAGCGATTTCGTTACTGTCATCAGCAAGCAGAGTGACCAGTTTCTCTTCTGCATCACTGGTGTTCAGTTTTGAGAAGAGCTTGGTCGCTGCAGTAGAAGATTCAATGTCAGCATCACCGATTAATTCAATTATGCGATCAATGACTTCACCACCAAGCTTCTCTCTCAATACCTCTCTGCGCAGATTTGCCAGGGTATTGAGTGAGGTTGCACGTACCAGGGCGCTCTCATCGTCAAGAAGACCAGTAAACAGGTCTACAGTCTCCTGGGTTGGGTTTTTCATCTCTCCCAATGTGGTCGCAGCATGTGCTGCTGCACTGCGCACTTCGTCACTTGGGTTCTTTAGTAACAGCATAATGGCCGGCAGGTATCTCTTCGCATCCTGCTCCTCCAGGGCCTTAATTGCATGTACGCGGACATCAGTGTGTTTGGAGCTTAGTGCTCTACCAAGAATCTTGACTGCCTCTGCAGAATTTGACCGTCCCAGAGCGGTAGCCGCACGGCGCTGTTTACGAACATCCCCTTCATTCAGGATCTTTTCCAGGGTTTTGATGCTCTCTTCACTACCAATAGCGGCCATGGATCGCAGAATCTCTGGCTCTATATCTTCACCTTCAATGCTGTTGAGCAGTCGTTCCAGTGCAGGTACAGCGTCATTGGCCTTTAGCTTGCCGAGTGATTTAACCGCAGCGAGCTGAACATCCCACCAGAGATCCCATCCATCCTCGATGTAACCTATCTCATCATCACGATTCTCCATAACGCGCATCAGCTCAGGTACTGCGGATTGGTCGCCGAGTTCCCCCAGGGCCTTGGCAACGGCAGTTTTTACCTCGCCATCAGGATCTTTCTCAAGAGACTCAATTAGTGAAGCAGCGACCCCCTCGCCACCAAGTTTTCCGAGTGTGGATGCTGCATCAACACATACATCAATATCCTTGTCTCTAAGGAATGGCAGAACTTTTTTGGATACACTATTTGTAGCTGATGGGGCACAAAGTTTCCCCAGAGCCTGAGTTACATAACAGCGATCAGCTTCGTCACCGGTCTCTAGCAGGTGGGTTAATGCATCAATTGTTTTATTCAGGCTCATGGTATTAGGCTCTCTATATAAAAATTATCTTTAGAATTCAGTAACAGTATGCATAAGGTGTGCCAAATACTTTATCTTATTGATAATCAATGGGTTGATTATCTGGATATTTATATACTACCAGGTAAATTGAACGATATGTTCAATTGGAAGAATCGTTCCATAGATTATTGAACAAAACGTTCAGTTTGTGAACATTATGGTCTATTTTTTATAAACTTAAAACTGAACAAAACGTTCACATTCATATGTAACAGACTGTAAAATAAAATATATTTATAAAATTTTTATTTATGGCATATAAAATGCAAGTAGTTGGCGGATATTGGCATTAAACCAAGGGTTGGCTATGACAGAAGAGAACGAGAACAGAGAAAGTGTTAAGCAGGATAGTGAAGAGGTGACATGGGGGCCGAAGCTGTTTCTGGCGGTAACAGGCGGTGTTCTTCTCTTCTTCTGGTGGCTTCTGATCTATTCAGGTGGTGTGGTATTACACCACTGACTTTTCAAACACCAAAGCGCTCATAATCATTTAGCAGGTAAACTGATGAAAACTGGAATTGCATTTGTAGTTGCCCTTTTTGTGGCATTTTTTCTGTTCTATGGAATGGATCATCTCATCATGGGAATGCAGGGGCTTCCTCTGAATCTCGACATGTCGCCGGCGCAGTAGAAGGAATAAAAATCCAATGAAACAAAGACTATTTTTCTGGGTATTGCTCTTCTCTGTCATTGTGGCAGGGATGTTTGGGGGTGATTTCGGTTCACCTTCACTACTCAATGAGGCTCTCGCCTCTGATGCTGTAGTAGAGGAGGGGGCGCAACTGGCTTCAGCTCCTCAGCCAAATCGTGGCGATTATCCAAATATAGGGGTCAGTAGTCGGGCGGTTGTGTGGGTTATCGCACAGATGCACCTCTTCTTTGGGGCGCTGGTGTTGGCGGTACCGATGTTTGTGGTCGGTATTGAGTTTATGGGTTTCAAAACCGGTGATGAGCGCTATGATGATATGGCCCATGAGTTCATGAAGATCAGTATCACCGCCTACTCCATTACTGCGCTGTTTGGTGGAACCCTGGCGATTGCCCTCTTCCTGCTCTATCCAACCTTTATGAGCTACATGATGGAGGTGTTCGGGGCACAGATGTTGGTCTATGCGGTGCTCTTTTTCCTTGAGAGCTTCTTCCTCTATATCTACTACTATGGCTGGAATGTACTCCGTTATGGTAACAAAAAGTGGATCCACCTCTCTTTGGGGATGATGCTCAATGGGGTAGGGCTGACTCTGATGTTTATGGCTAACTCCTGGTCCACCTTCATGATGGCCCCATCCGGGGTGAGTGATGTGGGTGCAGTGGTGGGGAATATCTGGGAGGTTATGAAGGGGCCGCTGTGGAACCCAATCAATCTGCATCGATTCATCGCCAATGTCGCCTTTGGTGGAGCCGTAGTAGGGGCCTATGCCGGGTTTAAGTTTCTTGCAGCAAAAACGCAGGAGCAGAAAGCACACTATGACTGGATGGGATATACCTCTAACTTTATTGCGATCCTCGCCTTTTTACCCCTCCCCTTTGCGGGCTATTGGTTGATGGCAGAGGTCTATGCATACTCTCAGCAGATGGGAATTACCGCCATGGGTGGTATTCTTGCGTGGCTCTTTATTGTACAGGCGGTATTGATTGGAACCATCTTGTTGGCAGCCAACTACTATCTATGGTCAGGGATGTCTCGTACCGAGGGCTCCAAACGCTATCAGGGGTTTATTAAGTGGATTGCTGGAACGCTTGTGGTCTGCTTTCTGATCTGGATGACCCCTCACACCTTGCTGCTAACGGCAAGCGAGATCTCCGCCTTGGGTGGAAGTCACCACCATATTCTTGGGCCACTGGGGATCATGCCGGCGAAAAATATTGCGGTCAATCTGATGTTGATTATGACCTTTCTCTCCTTCCAGCTCTACCGTCGATCCGATAAAGTGGCAACCGTCTCTTGGGCGCCAGTTGGAAATGCACTGATGACAGCCATCTATATTGTGGCGATTGTGAATATTATCTTTGCAGGTGTCTATTATGGATATTTCACTAATACGGTATACAAGGTCGGATCCAGTGTGACCCAGGTGGTATCTACCTTGATGGTGATTATCATTGGGGTAATGCTGGATGGCATCATGTATAAAAATGCCAAAGTGAAATTTCCTGCAGTTTGGGGAAAAGTCTCCAACCGTTCACAGTATGCACTCTTCGCCCTACCGGTTGCCTTTACCTGGTTGATGGGATTGATGGGATATGTACGCTCTTCGGTCAAGACCCATTGGCATGTCTATACGGTGATGAAAGATAACTCACCAGATAACTATATTCCTGCAATTGGTTATGCGGGAAATATGGTTACTCTGGTTACGGTACTGTTTATTGTCTTCCTGTTATTCGTGTTCTGGATTGCCAACCTTAGTGGGCAGAAACAGATTGCACCCCAAGCTGCCAATGGTGAAAAAGGAGCAGAGGGATGAGTCAGAGTAACCAGGTACTTCCAAAGATATTGGCATTTAGTGTGGGGCTGGTGTTGCTCTTTACCTTTGTTGCCAACATTCTTCCACAGGTTGAGGGCGAGGCGCCGGTGGACAAGAAGGTGGATCTCGGTGCGCTCACCATGGATGGCTTTGTCTCGATGGGAGAAGAGTTATTCAAGGGGAAGGGGACCTGTACCCTCTGTCATAATAATCTTGGGCGCGCGCCTGATATTCTGGCATTGAATATGGTGGAGACTGCCGCTGAGCGGTTAAAAGATGAGCGCTATCAAGGAAAATCTACTGATTCGGCCAGTTACTTTATGGAGTCAATGGTAGACCCCTCGATCTATGTGGTGGCGAGCTTTGGAAAGAAGGGCAGTAATGATACGGAATCACCTATGCCCGCTGTGAATAAGGCCCCCATTAACCTTTCAGCGATAGAGATGGATGCGGTCATCGCCTTTATGCAGGCCAAGGATGGTGGTGAGGTTACGGTGGAGCTGCCTACAGAGGCTCCAGTGGTCGATGAATCTGCTGTCACAGGCGGCGGAGCACCTGCCCCGGCAGCAACTGGTGAAGAGGCGGTAGGAAAATATGGTTGTGCGGCCTGTCATGTTATTAACGGTTCAGGAGGCGATCTTGGTCCGGACCTGACTGGGCTAGGCAGCAGACAAAATGTTCTGGTTATTCAACAGAGTATTGTTGATCCAAATGCAGTTATTGCAGATGGATTTGCCCAAGGACTTATGCCGGCTGATTTTGGTGACAAGATGACAGTCAAGGAGTTGTCGATGATTGTTGAATTGCTGCAGGGGCAGTAGTCGAGATTTCAATGGCAGCGGATGCTGCGATTTTTTTAACTTTTTATCAATGTAAGGAATTAATAATGAACAAGGTAATGATTAGTGTTGTGGCAACTGTAGTAATGGCTTCAAGCCAGTCTGTAATGGCCGATGCCGCCGGTGATTTTGCCGCCGGCTGTTTTGCCTGTCACAGCCCTGCAACTGCAGCTGCAGTAGGCGCTCCTGGCATGGGTGATAAGGCTGCCTGGGCGCCACGCATCGCCAAGGGTATGGATGCACTCTATGCAACCGCAATCAATGGCTCTCCAACAAACCCACTGATGATGCCGCGTGGTGGAACCGCTTTGAGTGATGATGCGCTAAAGGCTGTGGTGGACTACATGGTTGAGCAGTCAAAATAAGTTGGCTGATATTTTTTTACCAAAATAGCTATTAGAGATTTGGAGTAGACCCCCCATGAAACGATTTGGAATTTCGGCATTCTGGCAGGCAATTATTGTAACTATTGCGGCCTACCTGATATTTACCAATGCCTTTCCTCCATTGATGCCAAAGTCACTGGTGGTTCAGTTTATGCTGATTACCGTGATAGGGGTGCTACTCTACTTCTCTTTTGATGATGAGCGCTGGGCAGAATTTTTAAGTCCCATTCAGAATGTTCTGCGAGGCGGTGGTTTCCGTTTGACGGTTACCCGTTGGCTCTTCCTGCTTGCAATCCCTGCAGTGGTTGGTTACACAACCTATGGGTTGGTCAAACCATCACTGGACTCTCCTGTGGAGCTGCGCCAGGTTCATCCTGCCCCTCCATCAACCGTCAAGATCTGGGGCAAGAATTTTGATCTAAACAGTCTGGAGAGCCCGATCCGTACCGAGGTGCTGACCCAGTGGAAGAGTGGTGAGCGTGAGGGAGCCATGGAGATCTATAACGAGTCAGTCAATGCGGGCCGTGATGTCTACTATGGCAACTGCTTCTTCTGTCACGGTGATCTGCTGGATGGCAAGGGCCACTATGCGGAAGGGTTTAACCCTCAACCCATCAATTTTCAGGATCCAACTGTAATTCCACAACAGCAGGAGGCCTTCCTCTTCTGGCGTGCGGCAACAGGTGGTCCAGGTCTGCCCAAGGAGGGAACTCCATGGAACTCTGCAATGCCGGTCTGGCACGAAATGTTGAGTGAGGATGATATCTGGAATGTGCTGATGTTTATCTTCGACTACAACGAGCAGGTTCCAAGAATCTGGAATCTGGAAGATTCTGAGGCAGCTACAGGAATCAGAGACTCTATTCTCGAGGCCCGCAAAGGGATGGGGGGAGATGAACTCTACCAGTTCCGCTGTATGGTCTGTCACGGTGAGGAGGGCATGGGTGATGGTGTTGCTGCAGAGTTGATGTACCCCAAGCCACGTGATTTCTCCTTGTCGATGTTTAAATACAAAAGCTCTCCAGGAACAATCCTGCCAAGGGATGAAGATCTTTTCCATACCATCAAGTTTGGACTGGATGGTACGGGAATGCCAGGTTGGGGAACCCTGCTTAGCGATGAGCAGATCAGTAGTCTGATACCGGTAATCAAGTCGTTTGATATTGCCGCAGCATGGCCGCCAGAAGAGGCGGATGATGAAGATTATGATGAGGATAGCGGCCGTTATCTGAAGGATGATTTCCAGGTAATTACCGAGCGTGAACCGGAAGAGGGACAGATTGCATACACCCCGGAGTCAATAGAGAAGGGCAAGGCTGCCTTCGAAAAGTCATGTACAGAGTGTCACGGTGATACTGGACGAGGCAATATCATGTCCGGTAAACAGCTAGCGGATGACTGGGGTAATCGTATCTGGCCACGAGATCTGACCAAGCCATGGACTTGGCGCGCCACCAACTATACTGCTGGCAAGACTCCGGAAGAGAGCCGAGATCAGACTGTGCGCAATATCTATAGTCGACTATCTATCGGCATACCAGGAACTCCAATGCCAGCTCACCGAGCTACAGAAGAGGGGAATAAAGATCCGGTAAGTCTGGAGGATCGTTGGCATATTGCCAATTATGTATACAGCCTGCGCGAAACCACTACCCAGCTGGGTGATAATAATGTGATTCGTGCAGCCAAGGTAGCTGGGGCTCTCCCTGATAGTATGGATGATGCCGGTTGGGAAGGGGCTGAGCCTACAACTCTGATGATGGTTCCTAATATCATCAAGGAAGAGCGTCTCTTCACCCCGCTTAATGATGCAATTACTGTGCGTGCCCTCTACAACAAAAAGGAGATCGCCCTGCTGCTGGAGTTTGATGACCGTACTGATAGTCGTCCCGGTGAAGAGACCTCGGAGGGAATTCAGGATGAGGATCTGGAGCTGTTCTCGGATGCGGTTGCGGTTCAGTTCCCCAAGGAGGATGGATTTGAGACCTCACCGGTAGTGGTTAAGCCGTTATACCGCCACGGTGATGGCAGACACCACACAACCATGTGGTACTGGAATGCTGGTAGTGTAGAGCCGGCTGTTGCCGATTCCGGGATGTTGCTGGATGCCTCTGGCCCAGACAAGAAGATCGAGCCACGAATTGGTGATACCTCTCTCTTGACCGAAGGTAGATGGAAAGATGGTCGCTGGCAGGTACTGATGAAGCGTTCACGCAATGGTGGAGGCAGGGATGGCAAAACTGGTGATCTCAACTTTGTTGAGGGCAGATTCCTCCCCATCTCCTTTGCCAACTGGGATGGCAGTAATGGCGAGAAGGGTGCCAGACATACCCTCACCACATGGACCTGGTTGGTGCTGCCACCAGAGATTGATGAGCAGCGACTCTATGGGGTTCCTGGGGGTGTTGCCTTTGCCATCTTCCTTGCCGGCCTTATTTTGGTAAGAACCCAGCGTAGAGGTGCCAAGTAGGCTCTCTATTCTCGGACAGCCTCCAAGTAGTCTTCTCTGCAGTGATAGTTAATTGATTGCCCTTGATTTACCCTCCCGGCACTGTCGGCGAGGGTATTTTTTTGAATGTAACGTTCTGTTTGAGTGGTCAGTTGAACGATTCGTTTAAGTAGTTCACCATAGTTACAGATAAAGTGAATAATGTGTTCACTTTTTGCTATATAAGCTGGCGCTAATAATTGGGCAAATAAATAATAACTAACTGAAAACACTGATATAAGTAAAATATTATATTTTCTGGCACAGAAAATGCTTAATACTTAGTGGTTATAAATAGATTGGGCGGGGGTTATTGCCCAAAGAACCAGGTTTTTTATAGGTTCGTCAGCAGTTTTGGCGAATATTTTTTTGTTAAACCATACAACGGAGAAACAATATGGGAGAACGACTGAAAACAGTGCAAGGTGCAATCGCAGCAACGATTGCCCTGAGCCTGAGTGTCGGGGTATCCACAGCGGTTGCAGCAGGGTCTCATGGACCAGTTGCCAAGATCGATGTGAATGCTGCGAAGGCTGAGCTCGGTAAACGACTCTTCTTTGACCGCCGCCTATCGGGTGATGCGGGTATAGCATGTGCGGATTGTCACAGTCCAGATCACGGTTTTGGTAGTAAGGATGCGCTTTCACCTGGATACCCAGGTAACGGCCATTTCCGCAACGCACCATCACTGGTGAATACGGCACATAAGAAGACATGGATGCATGATGGCCGCCTCGGTACCAACCTCAATGATGTTACTCGTGAGATGCTCACAGAGGACTACATCATGAATATGGACATGCGGATGATGCAGGAACGTGTCAAACAGGATTCAGAATACCTGGCACTCTACAAGGCTGCAGGTATGAATGAGCCATCAAATGGCAGTATTCGTAAAATGCTCCCTATCTTCATGAAGACTCTGACCACACGCAATGCGCCAGTGGACAATGGGACTATGAGTGATGCAGCAAAACGTGGCGGAGCAATCTTTGACGGCAAGGGTGGATGTAACCAGTGTCATACTGGTGCCCTCTACTCAGATGGTGGTCGTCACAACACAGGTGTTCCTGAGAATCTGGATGTCTTCCTTGATCCAATGAACCATCAGGCATACCTAGCCTACGGAATTGGTATGGGGGTTGAGAATATTTTCAATACCAAACGTGATATTGGTGCGGCAGTACAGACTCATGAGGCTGACGGTTCTGACCGCGGCATGTTCATGACCCCGCAGTTACGTGGTCTCAAGTACAGTGCTCCATATATGCATAACGGCATGATGGGCACGCTTGATGATGTGGTTGAGTTCTACAATCAGGGTGGTGGTCAGGATAGCAACAAGAGCTCTCTGCTTAAGCCACTACGTTTGACTGACGGTGAGAAAGCTGATCTGGTGGCCTATCTTGAGGCACTATCAGGCGACGCACTGACTGGTCCAGAGTTTGTATGGTCCAAGCCATTCCCTGCAGAGTATGAGGTTATCGAGAACTGGAGACAGGTCGATAACCGTACACGTGCACCAATCAAATAAGCGATCAGGAGAGTTAATTATGTTTGAAAAGAAAAACAGAAACCCAATCGCTGTTGCTGTCGTAATGACTACAACATTGATGGTTGGATGTACCTCACAGGCGGGTTCTGTTGCCACCGAGACTGCAGCTGCTCCAACAGTTGTTGCCTCCATGGATAGTGGAACACCTATAGTAGCACCTGGCCTTAAGCCGGCTGGCGCCTCAATCAACCCATCTCTGGCGGCACTTGGTCCAGTACCGGTTCCTCCAGATAACCCCATCACTCCTGCAAAGGTAGAGCTGGGCAAGATGTTGTTTTTTGAGCCAGCAATCGGTGGTGATACCTCAACTCCTTGCTCTGCATGTCATGAGCCGGATCAGGGTTGGGCATGGGCCGAGGATATCTCTCGTGGATACCCAGGTACTGTTCACTGGCGTAACAGCCAGACTGCGGTTAACTCAGCCTACTACCCACGTCTCTTCTGGGCAGGTTCTGTATCCTCACTAGAGGCACAGGCCAAGTCTGCGGCAGGCGGTGCAGTAGCAGGTAATGCGGAGTTCGATATTGTTGAGGCCCGTCTTGCTCTGATGCCAGAGTACAGAAAACGTTTCAATGAGGTCTTCGGCGACGAAATGCCTCTATACAGAAATGCATTCCGTGCGATTGCTGCTTTTGAGCGTGCTGAGCTGGTTCAGCGTGATGCACCAATTGATAACTACTTCAATGGTGATGACAGCGCACTGAGCGAAGAGCAGAAGCGCGGTATGGCTCTGTTTAACGGCAAGGCAAACTGTATTGAGTGTCATAATGGCCCAATGGCTACGGATTTTGACTTCTACAATATTGGTGTGCCTACTCTAGAGCGTTGGAAGACCGATGGTCTGGCACAGATAACTTATCGTTATGAGATGTATGCCAAGGGTTCAAACGAGGAGATGTATCGCAACTCCAAGGGCGATCCAGGCTTCTACTTCCGTGGTAAGAATAGCTGGGACAAGGGTAAATTCCGGGTTCCATCACTGCGCTACACTATGTATACCGCACCGTATATGCATAACGGCACACTCATGACACTGGAAGATGTTGTTGACTTCTATAATGAGGGCGGTGGCCATAATGACTACTCCAAAAACAAGAGTGATCTTATCAAGCCTCTTGGTCTGAGTGATGAAGAGAAAGAAGATCTGGTTGCGTTCCTGGAGGCATTCTCTGGTGATGAGATTGAGATTGAGCGTCCCAAGATGCCTGGTTATGCACCTCTGTTTACCAAGGCAGAGCTGATGATGGAGAAGAAATAATGAGCACTAAAACAGAAGTGACAAAGAAAAGAGAGGACCAGACTGCTGGTGAGCACGGCAAGTGCATGCTCAACCGCCGTCAGTTCCTGATGTACAGTGGTGCTACTGCAGCCACTGCGAGCACTGTCTCTCTTACCCTGTTCCCAGGAACAGCCAAGGCTGTACAGACCAAGGCACGAGTGGTTGGTTATCCTCGCAAACTGGTTGGTAAGCTGAGTGAGATGAAGGATAACGTTCCAGTAATGATCAACTATCCAGATAATGGCAAGAACTCCATGGCTACCATGGTGAAGACTGGCGTTAAATGTGGTGGTGGAGTCGGTGCTGGACGTGACCTGGTTGCATTCAGTGCGCTCTGTACACATCAGGGTGGCCCACTGCTGGGACGTTACACTGCGGTAGATGAGCATAGAGTTATGGGTTCATGCCCACTGCATCTATCTACCTACGATGTGACTCGCCATGGAATCATTGTCTCTGGTCAGGCTTATGAGAGTCTGCCACAGGTCCTCCTGGAGCTGGATGGAGATGATATCTACGCAGTTGGCATGATGGGGCTGATTTACGGCCGTAACCAGAACCTGATGGAATCTTAAGGAGAAAAAGATATGTCTACAAATTATTATCTGCCAGAAGACTCCGCACCATTGCCACCCAAGCATGCGGAAGTCCTGACTACAGCCTGTGACTACTGTATTGTTGCCTGTGGCTATAAAGTCTATCGCTGGCCTGTCGGCTCTGGTG
Source organism: Candidatus Thiopontia autotrophica (assembly GCA_014384675.1). Classification (NCBI taxonomy): domain Bacteria; kingdom Pseudomonadati; phylum Pseudomonadota; class Gammaproteobacteria; genus Candidatus Thiopontia; species Candidatus Thiopontia autotrophica. The sequence goes on from JACNFK010000014.1 coordinate 47,839, forward strand.
ATGGTGGTCCAACTGCTGATGCAAATGCATTCGGTCAGGACTTCCCAACCAGCGCCCTTCAAAACTGGGTAGCCCCTGCACAGCATAATGTTGTTATGCACGGTGGTCGTCCACATAACGTGATCGTTGTCCCTGATAAGGACACTCAAGCGGTTAACAAAACCGGTGACTCCTCCATGCGTGGTGGTCTGCTTGCAGCCAAGTGCTACAATCCAAAGACCCCTACCCGTGATCGTCTCACCAATCCTATGGTACGTATCAACGGTACCCTTCAGCCAGTTAGTTGGGACTTCGCTCTCGATATTGCTGCTGAGGTTGGTAAGTATGTCATCAAGAACCATGGCGCTAACGCCTACTCGGTGAAGACATTCTCCTACCAGTATCTTGAGAACACCTATGCGATCAAGAAGTATGCACGTCGTAATGTAAATACTGCATCCTTCACCTTCCACGATACCCCATCTGACGTAACCTCTACACCAGGTTTCCGTGATGCCGGTTTCGATAACTTTGGCCCATCATATGATGACTGGGGAGATGCAGATGTACTGCAGATCCATGGTACAGATCCGTATGAGACCAAGACCATTATCTATACGCAGTTCATCAAACCTGCGATTGAGCGTGGCATGAAGACCATCTGGCTGAATCCTCGTGAGACTGCCGGTATCGCCTATGCAAACAGCAAGGGTCCTGATCAGACTATCCACTTCCAGCTGACACTTGGTACCGATACGGTGCTTATGGGTGCAATTGCCCGTGTCATCTGTGAGAACGGATGGGAGGACAAGGATTGGGTAAACAACTGGGTCAACAGCAAGTGGGAGACCTCTTCCGGCTTCGGTCAGGGAACCCGTAATACCCCATGGCAGTGGCGTACAACCTGGGGCATGTTCCAGCTCAAGGGTGGCTATAAAGGCTACAGCAAGTGGGTTCAGTCCAAGGATGAGTACAAGGTAGAGAATGCCGCGAAGATCTGTGATGTTCCTGCTGCAGATATCATCAAGGCTGCTGAGTGGCTCACCAACAAGGGCGCTGGAACCAAGGCCTCCTTCGGTATCGAGAAGGGCTACTACTGGTCCAACAATACCGGTAACACCAATGCTGTATCTTCACTGGCAACCATCTGTGGTGCCGGCGGACGTCCAGGACAGGTTGTTGGTCGCTTCGGTGGTCACCAGCGTGGTGGTGCAGGTGGCGGTAGCTATCCTCGTAACAAGTCTCCAGAGAAGCGTCCAGGTCGTCGTCGTCGTTCACTCGACACCGATCGTTACCTGATCTCCGGTCACACCCGCTTTGCACACGTAATCGGCACTACCTGGATTCAGGCAATGACCGGTTCTCAGAGCCTCTACCACAAGTTCCATGAGCTGGTACTTGCCAACCCTAATCAGGTTAAATCCTATGATAAGGGTGATATCATCGAGACCCTGAAGAAGCGTGCTGATTCTGGTGGTATGGTTGTGATCAATCAGGATATCTATCTACGTGATCCAATCGGTGCCCGTTTCGCGGATGTGGTCTTCCCGGCTGCAACCTGGGGTGAGTCTGACTTCACCAGATCAAACGGTGAGCGTCGTCTTCGTATCTACAACAAGTTCTACGATGCCCCAGGACAGGCAATGCCAGACTGGTGGATTATTGGTGGAATGGCGAGCCGTATGGGCTACGAAGGCTTCGACTGGAAGAGCGCCAATGAGGTTGCGGAGGAGTCTACACGCTCCAGCCGTGGTAACCGTAAGGCATACCATATGATCAAGGTCGCGGCACATCGTGAGGGTAAAACCTTCCATGAGAAGATGCGTGAGTTTGGTACTACTGGTATCCAGGGACCAACAGTCTATAACTACAACACCGGTGAACTGCATGGAACCAAGCGTCTCCATGACACTACACTGACTGAAGCAGATATGGAGCGTATGGGTGTCACCCAGGGTGCCAACATGACCAACAAGAAGATGACGCACTTCAACTCTCAGACCGGTAAGGTCAATATCCAGAAGCATCCATGGAAACTGTTTGCAGACTTCCATGATTGGCTCTCTCCCAAGGGGGACGAGCTCTGGTTCTCGAATGGTCGTATCAACGAGATCTGGCAGTCTGGATTTGATGATGTTGAGCGTCGTCCTTACGTGACACAGCGTTGGCCTGAGAACTGGGTAGAGATCCATCCTGATGATGCCAAGGCTCGTGGAATCGAGTCTGGTGATCAGGTCATGCTCTACTCTGATCGTGTGGTCGAGTCCAAGGACACCATCCTCGGTGTTCATGGCAATGACTTCCAGTTCTCTGAGATGATGAAGAATGGTCATCTCAAGCTAACCAAGGCCGCAGTCACAGCCGTTGCAGTAATCGCTCCCCACCTGAAGAAGGGAATGATGTACGGCAATATGCTGGATATGCGCCAGCCCAACAATGCGTTGCAGAACCGCGTGGTCGATCAGATCAGTGGTAACTACAACTACAAGATGGGTGTGGCCAGGGTCAAGAAGATTGGTGAGTCGAAGTACAAGAAGGAGTTCCGCTCCATGTCCTTCGCACCACGTAATATCATCTAGATCTGACCTTCGTGTTGTGAAAAACCCCGGTAGCTTAAATGCTACCGGGGTTTTTTTATGGTGTTTGAATCCTTGTGAAAATTCTGAAAAAACTTTTTCAGAGGCTCCCTAACTAACCATAGGTAGAAAAATTGATCCAGGTCAATTCAGTAGAATCAGTAATCAACTATAGTCTTAAGTGTCTGTTGTGATCTCCGATTATTATTCCTACATTAGTATGAAGAGGGAGCAGGCACCGCACCGGTTCACTTCTCCAAGCGAACCGGTGCATCTGTGTGAATGGTTGATGTAGTGCTAGAAGTGGGGATTTTGTAGGTGAAAGAAGGGTGTATCTTCCCCTTTTTTACCATTTAGCCTCTCTTCAGCCTCGTTGAGGATATCAATCATCTCAATCTGAAAATCGTTAAACGGTATCTCTTTGCCTTTGGTGCTACCCCAGTGGTCACGTACAAACTTTCCAAGCCTGTCTGTGATCTGGTCAGCATCTGCGAATAGTTTTTTTCCATAAGCGACTGTTTCAGCAGGGCAATCGGGTTGGCTGATGGTTGATTTAATGTGGTCAGTCTCTACGGAGAAGTACTCTGATAGAGAGGTGGTGAATTTTTGCAGCTCATTCACCAGGTAGGGGATATCAAAATGACCACTACCACAATGGCTTCTGATTGCCGATAGTGTCCCTAACAGACTGTGTTGCTCATCAAGAAGATCTTGATCCATCTTTATCTCCAATATCAATGGGTTGTGTATGGTCTGGATGAGATTCCTACTTCTCATGCCATCCTGTCCAAGGGTTTTAACTTTACTGTTTTAGTTGTTTATGGCCAACCAAAATAGTAGCTATTAATAGTAGTTTTTCAAAGTAAATTGCTGGCAGTCATGATGATAGATCGAGGCATCTGCTTAATTAAGGTACAATTAGGCAGATGCAAAATAGTTACCAATCTGTTGAGACGGGACTGAATCCGAAGATTCCCCCATTTATTGCAGCACCACTGAAAATGGTACCCAATGTGGTCCATACGCAGCTGTTGGTTGCGGTGCTTAACCATCTGTTCAAGCAGCAGCTGAGTGAGGGTGATCTCGATTTTCTGGAGTCGCGTACTGCAGTGATTCGCCTGCTGGATGCCGGGGTGGAGTTTCGTTTCACCAAGGGGCGCAAGGGGTTGGTGGCCCACTCCGGAGAGGGGCCGATTGACCTTGCTATTAGTGGTGATCTCTACGATTTTTTGCAGTTATCACTGGGCAAGGAGGATCCTGATACTCTCTTTTTCCAGCGTCGTATTCGGCTTGAGGGTGATGTAGAGTTGGGGCTGGAGACCAAAAATCTTATATACGGACTGGATGTCGAGGCTCTATCGATTCCTGCCCCACTGCGCATGGCCTTTAACAAGGCTATGAGCTTCTATCAGACAAGATCAAAGTAACCAACCTTTTTTATCAGGAAATTTCCCTCGCTCCTCTACTGATTCCCCGGGGGATCCGATATACTTTCGCCCCATGGCGCTGACCGACTATATCCACACATTTGGAAGCACAATGCAGGCCCGTTTTGGCGAGCGGGTGCACAAGGTGTCGATTGATGCCGGCTTCACCTGCCCAAACATCGATGGCTCCAAGGGGCGTGGCGGCTGTACTTTTTGTAATAATATCTCTTTTAGCCCACATGGCAGAAATCCACGAACTGTTGCCGAGCAGATTGAGTCCGGCAGGCAGGTGATTCGCAAACGTACGGGCGCACAGAGTTATATTGCCTATTTTCAGGCCTACACCAATACCTATGCAGACCCGGATGTTCTGGACAAGATGTATCGAGAGGCATTGGATGAGCCGGATGTGGTTGGTCTTTCGATTGGCACACGCCCAGATTGTGTCCCAGATCCGGTACTGGATCTGTTGGCAGGTTATCGTGAGGAGGGTTATGAGATATGGCTGGAGCTTGGTCTGCAATCCGCCTTTGATGAGACCCTTGATCGAGTCAATCGACTTCACTACTTTTCGGAATATCGTCAGGCTGTAAGGTCGGCACAACTGCGGGGGATTCAGCTCTGCACTCATCTTATTGCAGGACTCCCTGGTGAAAATGCATACCATTATCGCGAGAGCATGGAGCGAGTGCTCGAGTTGGGAACTGATGGATTTAAATTTCACCCTCTGCATGTGGTCAAGGGGACAATGTTGGCCAATGAGTGGCGCAGTGGGGATTTTGTCTCATTGACCCAGGAGGAGTATGTGAACGTTGTGGTCAACTGGATTGAACAGGCCCCGAATAGCATGGTCTACCACCGTCTTACTGCTACAGCATCGGAAGATATTCTGCTGGATCCTGCGTGGTGCAGTAAGAAATGGCTGGTTCTCAATGCCATTGAGGATGAGTTGGCGCGCCGTCAGGTAGATACGGATAATCTGATATCACAGGTAAAAGCGGTATGAGTACCATGCAGTATGACATTGTTGTAATTGGTGGAGGTTCTGCCGGCCTCAGTTTTGGCTGCTCATTGGCTGAGAGTGGTATTGGGGTGTTGATCCTGGAGCGACAGGATCTGGATTCGCTACAGAACCCGAAAATGGACGGCCGAGATTTTGCCAACACCCACCTCTCAAAAAAGGTTATGCAAGAGTTGGGGGTCTGGCAGCGCATTCCGGCAGAGGAGATAGCCCCATTAAAGGCGGCCAGAGTGGTGGATGGCGACTCTGATTATGCACTACGTTTCGATACCAGTGGACGCTCGATAGATGAGCTTGGATATCTCATATCCAACCATGTAATTCGCAAAGCTCTTTATGAGCAGGTCTCAGAGGCGCGTAATGTAGAGATTCGTTGCGGTGTTGAGGTGACAGCCCTGAGCACAAATAGTGGTTCCGCATCAGTAACACTCTCTACAGGAGAGCAGATAGAGACAGAGATGGTGGTATCTGCCGACAGCAGATTCTCCGGTACGCGCAGAATGATGGGGATATCGGCAGATATGTTCGATTTTGGTCGCACCGCAATAGTCTGTCGTGTCACTCATGAAAAGCCCCACCATGAAACTGCCTATGAGTGTTTTCGTTATAGCCGTACTCTGGCCCTGCTTCCATTGAATGGTAACCGTGCCTCAGTGGTAATTACCGTCCCCTCTAATCAGGCGAAGCGATATATGGAGATGACAGTTGATGATTTCAACACAACCATCGAGGAGGGGCTGGGTGGAGAGTTTGGCAGAATGGAGCTGGAGGGCGAGCGTTTCTCATATCCGCTGGTGGCGGTTCATGCCAACCACTTTGTGGGCACCCGTTATGCTCTGCTGGGGGATGCGGCAGTTGGCATGCATCCGGTAACTGCACATGGATTCAATCTTGGCCTGCGTGGACAGAATACCCTGGCAACGGCCATGAAGAGTGCGATCAGCAGAGGTGAACCGTTCTATGGTCACTCTGTGCTGGGTCACTATGAGCGCCAGCAGATGGTTGCCAGTCGTCCCATCTATCATGGAACAAATGCCATTGTGCGTCTCTTTACCAATGATAGTGCCGCGGCACGACTATTGAGAAAGGCGGCACTGCGCTTTGGCAACAACTTCCCTCCGGTGCAGTGGGCAATTATTCACAAGCTGACTGAGGTTGGGGGGACAGGTGGGATCGATCTCCATTTGCTGGATGGAATTACCGAGCGGATCCCGAAGAAATTTCCTAAATACTCAACCCGTTAGGGAGCCGCTGAAAAAGCTTAATGGCTGGGGTGATCTGAATCAAATTTTGCTGTTATAGCATTCGATTCTGCAGGGTGAATCAACTACAATCCCCCGATGGAATTGGTATGTCCGGCAGGTAATCTTCCCTCACTGAAAGCAGCGGTCGATAATGGCGCTGATGCGGTATATATGGGGTTTAAGGATGACACGAACGCCAGAAATTTTGCCGGGCTCAATTTTAATGAGAATAATATCGGGCAGGGGATTGAGTATGCTCACAGCCATGGCGCCAGAATGTTTGCAGCCATCAACACCTTCCCACAACCGAGCGGCTGGGAGCGCTGGACCAGTGCAGTAGACCGTGCCGCCGAGGCCGGGATTGATGCAGTTATCCTGGCAGATATGGGAATTCTCGACTACGCAGCCAACCGCTGGCCTGATCTGAAACTGCACCTCTCGGTTCAGGGGTCGGCAACCAACTATGAGGCGATCAGCTTCATGCATAAAACATTCGGCATAAGCAGGGTGGTTATCCCCCGGGTACTCTCTGCCCCGCAGGTACGTCATCTTGCAGAGCACACCCCAGTTCCACTTGAGTTGTTTGGTTTTGGCAGTCTCTGTGTGATGGTGGAGGGGCGTTGTCTGCTCTCCTCCTATGCAACAGGCAGATCTCCAAACACCTATGGTGCCTGCTCTCCGGGTAGCCATGTGGAGTGGATTGAGCGTGATGATGGCGGCATGGAGACCAGGCTGGGCGGTATTCTGGTGGACAGTTATAACGCTGGCGAGAGTGCTGGCTATCCAACCATCTGCAAGGGTCGTTTCGAGGTCCAGGGCAAGGAGGGGTACGCAATTGAGGAACCCACTAGTCTGAATACCCTGGAGCTGTTGCCAGAGATGATGGATATGGGGATTGCTGCAATCAAGATTGAGGGGCGTCAGCGCAGCCCTGCCTATGTGGCGCAGGTAACCAGGGTTTGGCGCGAGGCTATTGATGCCTGCAAACGTAATCCTGAGGCATTCCAGGTCAAGGATGCATGGAATGCAGAGTTAAGCAAGGTGGCGGAGGGGGCACAGACTACACTTGGTGCCTACCACCGTTCGTGGCAATAGAGATGAAGATCTCACTGGGCCCAATCCTCTACTTCTGGCCTGAGGAGGATATTAGATCGTTCTACCGCAAGGTGGCAGAGTCTCCGGTAGATATTGTCTATCTGGGAGAGACCATCTGTTCCAAGCGCCGCTCTCTTAATACAGACCAGTGGATTGAGATCGCACAGCAACTCAAGACGGCAGGGAAAGAGGTGGTGCTCTCTACATTGGCACTGCTGGAGGCTGAATCGGAGCTTAAAACCCTGAGAAGAATATGTGGCAATGGCGAGTTTCTGGTGGAGGCAAATGACCTTGCGGCTGTTAATCTGCTCTCCGGGCAGGGCGCAAATTTTGTGGTCGGACACTCGGTAAATATCTATAACCAGGGCACCATGAAGGTGTTGGCTGAGGCTGGAATGAGTCGCTGGGTTCTTCCGGTCGAGCTATCTCGGGATACCTTGCGCGAACTGCAGGCAGAGCGCCCGGATTTGGTAGAGACAGAGGTCTTCGCATGGGGAAGAATCCCATTGGCATATGCTGCCCGTTGCTATACAGCACGCCACTATGAGCTACCAAAAGATGACTGCCAGTATAGATGTCTGGCTGATCCTGATGGAATGTTGTTGAATACCAAGGAGGGTGAGCCGTTCCTTACCATCAATGGAATCCAGACCCAGTCGGCACAGAGCTGTAATTTGTTGGGTGCAATGGAGGAGATGCGTGAACTTGGGGTGGATGTAGTAAGAATCAGTCCGCAGTCACAATTTACTCCAGAGATAATCGCCCTGTTTGATCAACTTCAGCGTGGTGACATATCCGTCAAAGATGCAATGGAGCAGGCCGCAAGTTATTTGCCCAATGGTGGGGTGGATGGTTACTGGCGTGGTGAGGCGGGGATAGCGCAGACAGAACCGGCCTGACACTGAAGTCAGAATGGTTACAGGATGACACTCGCCATCTTGCGCCGCCATGTCCCTGCTACTGCCGGATCCTGGATTGATTCCAGTATTGCCAGCATCCCTTTGCGTGCGCCATCATCACCATATTCACGGTCTCTCATCATCAGGTTTAAGAGCTCACCAAGCGCACTCTCCGTCTCGCCGTCAACCACCATTCTGGCAGCAAGACGGTAGCGTGATGCGCTATCGTTTGGATCTTTCTCAATAAGTGTCATCAGCTCATCTGCTAACGGGGCATCTGCAGCTGCTTTTACAAACAGAAGTCTGTTCTCAAGCTCCTTGATCTCCGGTGCCTCTCTCTCATTGACAGGGAGGGCGGCAACAGCCTGCTCAACACTCTCATAATCACCCTTGGCAAATAGTGCACCAATCAGGTCCATCCGTACCCCGGGGTTATCGGGATCCTCCTGATTAGCCTGTTGCAGAAGCGTGACTGCTTCGTCAACATTGCCTTGCTTGACCAGCTCACCAGCCTTGGCTCTTAATTTGTCGGATTCACTTTCAATATGGTTGCCCAGAACCTTGCGTACATTTCCCTCTGGCTGTGCTCCCATAAACTCATCAACCACCTCTCCATTACGGAATATTTTTACTGTCGGAACACTGCGTGCATTATATTTTCCAGCTAGTGGCTGATTATCATCCACATTGACCTTTGCCAAAATGAATTTTCCACCAAACTCCTCGGCCAGCTTGGTGACTATCGGCATTAAGGTTTTACACGGATTGCACCAGGGGGCCCAGAAATCGACCATCACCGGAACAGTAAAGGATTTTTTAACTACCTCATCCTCAAAGTTGCTCTCATTTACATCAACAATATATGTTGAAGGCTGGTTGTCTGTACTCATTTTTCTGTTCCTGAAATTGTCCGGATAGTGGGTGTGGCGAGACCTACTTGTCCCACCGCTTGAATCGTTTGCGGCAGTATGCCAGAAGCTCGTCATAACTGGTGAAGTAACGTCTGAAATGTTTCTCAGCCGGTTCATCATATTCGCACCAATCGTTATCGTACTCCCTGCAGACAGTTGGGCGTTGGTCATAAATGGTGCAACTGCCACCGTTGCCGATGAATTGACAACGGTTATTTATTATCAGAAACCAGCCATCTTCATCCTGATAAATCTCTATATCCCGATGGGCAATCTGCCAGAGCAGGGTCTGAAAGTCATCTTTGCTGCGTGGAGTATCAACCTGTTGAGTAAAGTAACTGCAACATTTGGTTCCACTGCAGAAGCTACATTTGTTTTCTGTGGTGATTTTTGTCATCACTATTTGGAATACTGTCCGGGTAGAATGGTCAATAATATAGTTGGCCTACAAGAATACCAAACCAGAGGAGTTGATGGATGAGAAGATTGATTGCGTTTTTTATGGTGCTGTTTGCATCTGGTGTAGTTGCAGAAAATGTGGTGCGTGACTATCCGTTTGAACAGGTTGCAGAAAACACATGGGTAATTCATGGGCCACTTGGGGTGCCAAATGTAGAGAATCAGGGGTTTATGAATAATCCCGGGATTGTTATAACAGATGCTGGTGTGGTGATAGTTGACCCTGGATCAAGTGTCATGCCAGCCACGCATATTTAGAGGTAGAGGCCAACGAGTTTTGATGTAGAATCAGTTTTCGATCTCTCGGGTGTCCTCTCTCCAGGTCTGGAGATGGGAAGAATCGGGAAAGCGGTGTAAATCCGCTACGTGCCCAGCGCTGTAATGGGGATCTCTCAACCAGAACCCACTGATCCTGTGATCGGGAAGGGGGTTGAGAGAGTTGAACCAGAGTCAGAAGACCGGCCTGAGAGAGTAACAGGAGATGCCGTGGAGTGGCCTCTTCAGATGTTTTTCATAAGGGGACTATAATGGAAAAACATGCTTTTTCAGATGATGAACGTGCAGCTGTATACAAGGCAATTTTTAATCGCCGCGATGTCAGAGGTGAATTTTTGGCAGATCCGGTGCCGGATGATGTTCTTGGACGGGTGCTCAATGCGGCGCACCATGCCCCCTCGGTTGGCTTTATGCAACCGTGGGATTTTATGGTGATTCGTTCCATGGATGTGCGCAAAAGAGTTCATGAACTATTCAACAAGGCGCATGCCGAGGCGACAGATATGTTTCCTGAGGAGAAGCAGGATACCTACCGTAACCTCAAGCTGGAGGGGATTCTGGAGTCACCGCTGAATCTGGTAATAACCTGTGACCGTTCCCGTACCGGGCCTGTAGTAATAGGCCGTACCCATATGGAGTGGATGGATCTCTATAGCAGTGTCTGTGCAGTGCAAAATTTCTGGCTGGCAGCACGCAGTGAGGGGTTGGGTGTGGGCTGGGTCAGCATTATGGATCCGGATGCATTGACAGAGACTCTGGAGCTACCGGAATCTGTGGTGCCGGTGGCATACCTCTGTGTTGGTTATGTATCACAATTTCATGAAAAGCCTGAACTGGAGAAGGCAGGATGGCTACCCAGAATGCCGCTGGATGAGGTGATCCATTTTGACCAGTGGGGAGAGAGGGAGAAAGATACCGAATTTCTTGATGTTATACGGCAACTGTAACTGTTTTATGCGTAATATCAATGTGTTACGTTTGGTTGGTGTGGTAAAATTCGGCGCAATTTGAAATTGCGTGTGGAGTACAGTTATGAGTGACAGCAACCCCTTTGACCTTAATGATGATTCTGCCTACCAGGCCTGGCGTGAGCGCAAGCTGAGAGAGGCCCCTCAAGAGGTGGGTGACCTGATTGTCGAGATCAACGATCCGAGAACAATTACAAACTCCGAACATGATGCAATCCTTGATCGTGTGCGTCGATTCAATATGGCGGTCTATGTCAGCAATATTGGGGATATGGAGGGGACCCACATTCCACGTGCCGTCGGGATGCGCTTTGGCTGTAACAATATCAATCGTAATCGTGGTGCAGAGGATGATGGGGTAACTGCAATTACGATACAGGCTGATGAGATCCACTCACCCTATATTCCATACTCCAACAAGGAGATCCACTGGCATACCGATGGATACTATAATCGATTGGATCTGCAGAACTATGCACTGCTGCTCCACTTTGTACGTCCCGCTATGGAGGGTGGGGAGAATGCGGTGATGGATCACGAGATGGCCTATCTGCTGATGCGTGATGAGAATCCGGATTATGTCTGTGCCCTGATGCGTGAGGATGCAATGATCATCCCCAACCATGTGGTGGATGGGTGTGAGCTGCGCCCGGAACGTGCCGGCCCGGTGTTTCTGGAGACGGCAGCAGGAAATCTGCATATGCGTTATACCATGCGCAAGCGCAACATCATCTGGAACAGCGATCCACTGGTACAAGAGGCGGTTGCATGGCTGGAGAATCTGCTAAAGAGTGATTGTGATCAGATATTCCGCGCAACCATGCAGTCAGGATGGGGCTTTGTCTCCAATAATGTTCTGCATGATCGAACCGGCTTTACCGATGATCCTGATCCGGCGAAGAAGCGTCTGATGTATCGGGCACGTTATTATGATCGTGTTCACAACACCTAGGGAACCCGTCATCCCAGCGAAGGCTGGGATCCGGTGATTTAAAAACCTGACACCAGCGTCTGCCCATAATCTGACAGCTGTTCCAGCACCCTGAGCTTCTCCGGGTTACTGGCGTGGGTCTCTGTCAGCGTGGATAGCTGTCGCATGTACTCCTCGTAATGGATTGTTCCTCCTCCATCACTATCCATAATTCTGTGTTGGCAGATGCGCCGCCACCGTTGTTGCTCCTGTTCGGTAAGTGAATCTGGCCAGTTGCGGGCACGATAGCGGAATAGCATCTCCCCAAGGCGCGGATCCTCAAACTGTAGTTTCTGGCTAGCTAGTTCTTGCGGAGAGAGGGAGTGGATCTTGCGCATAAGCTGCTTGTCGATATCACCAAAGAATCCACTGTAGATCATACGGTCAGGGTCACTCTCTTCCGGAAAGTGATGAAGTTGATGAGCCGCAGCAACCTTCTCTGCAAGATATGGGTCGTTCTGTAGGGGGGCTATATGTTCCAGTTGCTGTTGCAGGTCTATTCCGAGTCGCTCTTGCGTCTCTTCATTTAGTGTATTGAGTGGGGCCAGTACCGGGCACCTGTTTAGGTGGATGGTTTTTAGCGGGATTCTCTTGACCCCCTCTGGAAGATCGGTACTACGGGTAAATAGACGTTGGTGAATCTCATCAATGGATAGCGTGAGCAGGGGAGTGGGATCCTCTCTTAGGTTATAGACAATTACCCCGTTACTATTGGTTGGGTGGCGTGCTATTGGAAGCACTACGGCAAGATTGCCATGCTCGGAAGGGAACATTGAGGAGGCATGGAGGATTGGTGTGGGGCTACTACTCATGCTGTTAAGGTTGAGGAGTCTTCCAGCACTTGCCTTGTCTCTATGAGAAAGTACATATTCGTAGAGTCGTGGCTGTCTCTCTTTCACCAGTCTGGCCATGGCAATGGTGGCATGGACATCTGCCAGTGCATCATGTGCCATGCCGTGGTCAATGCCATTGGCAATGGTCAAATGCTCCAGTCTCATGCTTGGTTTGCCGTCATCATAGAGTGGCCACTCAATACCGTCTGGACGGAGTGCCCTGGTGAGGCGGAGCAGATCAATAAGATCCCAGCGTGAGTTACCGTTTTTATACTCGCGCTCATATGGATCGTAGAGGTTTCGATAGAGGGTGTTGCGGGTCACCTCATCATCAAAGCGCAGTGAGTTGTAACCTACACCACATGTTCCCGGTGTTGCTAGCTCATCCATTATCTCTCTAATGAAGTCTACCTCGAGCAGCCCTTTTTCAAGCGCCTCCTGTGGGGTGATCCCAGTCACCATGCAGGCCTCTGGTTGGGGAAGAAAGTCTGCGGATGGCCTGCTGTATACCATCAAGGGGTCACCAACTATATTCAGATCATAGTCGGTACGAATGCCTGCAAATTGAACAGGGCGATCACTGCGTGTATCAGCGCCGAAAGTCTCGTAGTCGTGCCAGTAGAAAGTTTGTGGAGACATAATTGTGCGAGGGTAGCAGAACCATGGTTAATCAACCACACTGTCCCATTAAGATTTTCCAGAGGTTCCCTATATTTTTTCCCAGAAAATAACTCACTATAGGTAAGGCTTTTTCTTGTAATAACTGTTTTTATTGTGTAGACTCCCTGTCGGTTGCATTAAGTTAGTTTATTTGCGATATTCTGCAAACAAATTGCTAAATAGCAATTTATAATGTTTTTGGTGGTGCGAAAGCACCTTTTGTTTCTAATTTTTCATGATCCCTTAGGGAGGTTTTTCGTGGAAGCAGCAGAAAAATATGACTTTGGTGCCGTCCGATGGTTCTCCATCGCTGCGGTTATCTATCTGGTTGTAGGAACCCTAGTCGGTTTCTATATCGCAGCGGAGTTGGCCTGGCCGGCATTAAACCTGGACCTGCCATATACGACTTTTGGTCGTCTCCGTCCTCTTCATACCAACGCGGTTATCTTTGCATTTGGTGGTTGTACCTTGATGGCAACCGCCTTCTATAGTGTGCAACGTACCTGTGGCACCAGAATCTGGAGCCCAGGGATGGCATGGTTCACCTTCTGGGGCTGGAACCTGATCATCGTCTCGGCCGTAATCACTCTGCCACTGGGTATTACTCAGGGCAAGGAGTATGCAGAGCTGGAGTGGCCAATTGATCTGGCCATTGCCGTGGTCTGGTTGAGCTTCTTCCTCAACTTCGTGATGACTCTGGTGAACAAGAAGACCTCTCATATATATGTATCAAACTGGTTCTTCCTGGGAATGCTGGTAATGATCACATATCTGCATGTGGTTAACAGCCTGGCAATTCCTGTAAGTCTCTTCAAGTCCTACTCGCTGTTCTCGGGAGTACAGGATGCGATGATTCAGTGGTGGTGGGGACATAATGCTGTTGGCTTCTACCTGACTGCAGGCTTCCTCGGGATCATGTACTACTTTGTACCAAAGCAGGCTAACCGTCCTATCTACTCATACCGGCTCTCCGTGATCCACTTCTGGGCACTGATGTTCGGTTATGTATGGCTTGGTGCGCACCATCTTCAGTATACGGCACTGCCTGACTGGACTGGTTCACTTGGTGCTGCGGTATCATTGGCGATGATTATCCCTTCGTGGGGTGGTGCGGTGAACGGAATGATGACTCTCTCCGGAGCTTGGGACAAGCTGCGTGATGACTACATCCTCCGCTTCATGATTGTCTCACTGGCATTCTATGCAATGTCTACTTTTGAAGGGCCAGTAATGTCAGTGAAGACAGTGAATGCACTCTCTCACTATACAGACTGGACCGTTGGTCACGTACACTCCGGTGCACTGGGCTGGGTTGCAATGGTTGCAGCCGGCGCACTCTACCACCTGGTAGAGAGACTCTGGAATGTGAAGATCTACTCACCAAAACTGGTCAACACCCACTTCTGGCTCGCTACCATCGGTACCGTAGTCTACATTACTGCGATGTGGGTATCCGGAATCATGCAGGGTCTGATGTGGCGTGATTATGATGAGTTCGGAACACTGAGTTATACCTTTGCAGAGTCTGTAGCGGCGATGGTGCCTTACTACAAGATGCGTGCAATTGGTGGCCTGATTTTCTGGCTTGGGGGCGTTGTGATGCTTTACAACGTGGTTATGACAATTCGCAAGGCTCCGGCCCGCACAGTCTAAGGAAAGGAGAATAGATATGTCTGATAAGATTTATTCAACCAAGCTTCAAGACAAGATCGAGCGTAGCGGAATCTTGATGATGCTCTTCGTGATGGTTGCTGTTTCAGTTGGTGGCCTGGTAGAGATCGTGCCACTTTTCACTATTGATGAGACCATGGAGCACAATGCCAACCCGGAAATCGTCTGGCAGCGTAAGGACGGCGATACTCTGGATACATGGAAGGCTGGTGATGGTATCCGTCCATATACTGCTCTTGAGCTGGCAGGGCGTGATGTCTATATCCGTGAGGGGTGCTATCTGTGTCACTCACAGATGATCCGTCCATTCCGTGATGAGAAGGAGCGTTATGGTCACTACTCACTGGCTTCCGAGTCAATGTATGACCATCCATTCCAGTGGGGATCAAAGCGTACCGGACCTGATCTGGCTCGTGTCGGTGGCAAGTACTCTGATGAGTGGCACCGCCAGCATATGATGGCACCACGCTCTGTTGTTCCTGAGTCAGTCATGCCAAACTATCCTTGGTTGGCAGAGAACAAACTGGATGACTTTGATGTTGAGAGTCATATGAAGGTGATGCAGATGATGCCGGGCGTGGGTCACGTACCATATACCGATGCTGATATCGACGGTGCGAATGCCAAGATGGCGGGCAAGACTGAAATGGATGCAGTAATTGCATACCTTCAGGTGCTCGGAACCATGGCCAAGCTCGACTACAACAAGACCTATCGCAAATAACGGATGTTATTAGCATGAATAAGGATACTAGCTACTTCTTTACCGACTGGTCTGCAATGACAGTAAACGATTGGGTGGGAATGATCGTTACTGTGACTGTGGCCGTCGTTATGGTTGTAGCCTATATCCTGGTCTTTCATCCAAAGAACAAAGAGCATTTAGAATCTCAACGCTATCTCGTTGACGGGGTAGACGGAGAAGGAGAAAACAAATGAGTGAGAATAATCCGTTTCCAAACGAAAATAATACAGGTCACTTCTGGGACGACAACCTGCGTGAACTGAGTAATGATCCTCCGGGCTGGTGGCGCATAGGCTTCCATGCAAGCTGGATATTTTGTATTGTCTATTTTGTCCTCTATCCAGCACTTCCATCGCTGGATGGGTATACCAAGGGCACTATGGGTTGGACTGCAGTAGGTGAGTACAAGCAGGATCTGAGCGCAATTGATCAGGTTCGTGAGAAGTGGGAGAGGCAGATCAATGATCCCGCAACAACTCCTGCGATGATCATCGCTGATGATGAGCTCCGTAACTATACAGTACGTTCTGCAAAGGTACTGTTCGGTGATTACTGTGCGGCATGTCATGGTGCTGGTGGTGCAGGAAATGCTGCAATGTCAGTATCTGAGTCAGGTTACCCGGTATTGGCTGATGATGACTGGCTCTATGGCGGTACTGTCGAGCAGATTCAGACCACTATTAACAATGGTCGCAAGGGTATTATGACCCCTTACGGGGCGCGTCTGAGTAGTGATGAGATCGAAGATCTTGCCAAGCACGTTGTTGCCCTTAGTGAGGGCAGTGAACATGCCGCTGGTAAGGCTCTCTTTATGGAGCCAACCAAGGGTGGATGTTTTGCCTGTCACGGTATGGACGCTAAAGGTCTGGCGCCGCTCGGTTCTGCCAACCTGACAGATGCAGTATGGCGTTTTGATGTGCAGGGAGGTGGGGATAATCGCCTGGCTAGTGCACGTCATACAATTGCTCACGGTGTTAATGGTGAATTGATGGATCCGCAATCACGCAATGCGGTAATGCCTGCATTCGGACCTTTGGGTAAAAGCCTGAGCGAGGGCACCATCAAAAAGCTTGCTGTCTATGTCCATCAGTTGGGTGGCGGAAAATAAGGAGAAAACATAATGATTGATATCATAAAGAATACATTCTCTGGAGCAGATGTTGATCTGGTAGTGGTGGGTTCAATTGTTTCGGTTGCAATTGCTGCTGTTATCGCCATCTATCTTGGGTTCAAGATTCGGACGTTGATGAACTCAACACACTCTGAAGATTGATATATAGATAGAGAGTCTGTCTGTAGAAAAGGGGGAGTAGTGTGAGCTACTCCCCTTTTTTCATATGTAATAATGGTAAAATCGGCTGATTGGAAATATTATTGAAACAGTCTGCTAATACGATCAATTTGTAATAATAATAAATGTAATAAACAGGAAATATGTTAGATGTCAGAGAGAGAACAAGATCAATGTTGTCAGGCAGCTGACGAGCTCTATGCCGAGGCTGGTGAGTGGAAGATCAATACTGGTGAAGAGACTATTCATGCCAAGCGTATGTCTGGCAAGTTCCGCACCCTTAAATGGCTGGCTGCATCAACCTGGTTGATTTTCTTTTTTGGGCCATATATGCGCTGGAATGATAGCCAGGCAATACTGTTTGATATTCCCGGTCGTCAGTACCATATCTTTGGTCTTACCATACTTCCTCAGGACGTATGGATGCTATCGCTGGTGCTACTGTTTCTGGCAATCCTGCTTGCGGTTGTAACAACCCTTTTTGGCAGGGTCTATTGTGGATTTTTCTGTTTCCAGACCATCTGGGTGGATGCCTTTACCTGGATTGAGGAGAAGCTGGAGGGTGCTCCCGGCAAACGCAAGAAGCTGGACAAGGCCGCATGGGGTGTCGACAAGTTATGGATAAAGGCACGTAAGCATCTTGCATGGCTTGTTATCTCGGTGCTGACAGGGGTAAGTTTTGTGGCCTGGTTTACTGATGTTTTCCAGCTCTGGGCAGACTATCTGACTCTCTCTGCTTCAGCTACAGAGTGGGGAACATTGGCTCTATTTACAGCAGGTACATATGTTCTGGCAGGTTTTTTACGTGAGCAGGCGTGTCTCTGGCTCTGTCCATATGCTCGTATTCAGGCAGTTATGCTTGATCGTGAATCATTAGTCCCAACCTATGACTTCAACCGTGGCGAGCCACGTGGTCGTCTCAAGAAGGGGGAGACTATAGAGGGGAATGGTGACTGCATTGACTGTAATCAGTGCGTGGCCGTCTGCCCAACCGGTGTCGATATCAGAGGCGGCCTGGATGAGGGTTGTATTACCTGTGCATTATGTATTGATGCCTGTGATTCGGTGATGGAGAAAATCAACAAGCCACATGGGCTGATTCGTTACGAATCAATCGATGCGCTTGAGGGCAAAAATGTGGCCCCCTTGATGAAGCGACCCAGAGTGTTGGTATACATAGTCATCATGACTCTTGCTCTGGGTGGAATTATCTATGGCCTGCTGAATATATCCGGGCTTGATATCAAGGTGCTGCATGAGCGTCAGCCACTATATGTACTTTTAAGTGATGGCTCTATCCAGAACAAGTATGAGCTGAAGATTCTCAACAAGACTCATGATAAAATGCACGTAACAGTAACCATTGATGGTCTGGATGGGGCTGAGTTGGTGGGAGCAGAGAAATCCTTCCCGGTTAGGCCAGGCAAGGTAACACCATATACTGTATATCTGAGGCTTCCCCGTAGAGCAATGAGTGGGCAGTCAACTCCAGTCTACTTCAATCTTGAAGGTGTAGAGAAACCAGAACTTACCTCAAGATATGAGAGTATGTTCATAGGACCACGTTAGGGAAAATAGTTATGGGTTTTTTGTCTCAATCAAGCAAGCGCGCATTTCGTAATCCATGGGTTGTGGGGTGGTTAGCACTCCTGCTACTGGTTCTCGTCGTTAATGGAGGAATGATTGTAACTGCATTCAAGACTAGCCCTGGTCTGGTAAAGGATGACTACTATGAACAGGGCAGGGATTATGAGAGAAGGGTGATTCAGTTGACAGAGGCTCGTGAAAGGCTCGGTTGGACAGTATCAATGGACTCTGGAGAGGTGGTTGTTGCCAGACCGGCAACCCTGAAGATTGTGGTAACAGATAGGGATGGTGATGTGGTGCAGGGATTGAGTGGCAATCTCCAGCTATACCGTCCATCAGATAGAGATCAGGATTCGATTGTCTCTTTGAGCGAGGTCTCTCCAGGAAATTATCATGCAAGTTATACCCTGTTGCTTAAGGGGGTGTGGGATCTATTGCTGACTCTCAGGCAGGGAGAAGATGATTATCTGGTTGAACAGAGAATCAATGTAACTACTGATAAAACCACCTCCCAGTCTCAGGGGGGGTAACAGCTTCTCTTCATGAGTGGACACCACGCAGAAGGCGACTGTTTTCACTGCGGTCTCTCTATTCCTGATGGGGGCGTAGTATCTGGCTCAGTAGAGGGTAAAGATAGAGAGTTCTGTTGCTATGGCTGCAAGAGTGTCTGCCAGGTTATTTTTGACTCCGGAATGGAGGGTTTTTATGACCGTACCCCAGAGGGAACACTGCTTGCTCCTCCACCTGAACTATCTGAAGATGCAGCCCTGTTTGATCTCGAGGAGATCCAGCAGGAGTATGTTAGTAGTGAGGACAATATCAGTGAGATCAATCTGCTGGTGGAAGGGATCCACTGTGCCGCTTGCGTCTGGTTGATAGAGAGAACATTAACCCCAATTTCAGGGGTTGTCTCTGCACAGGTCAACCTGAGTGGGAAGCGTCTCCATCTTCGCTGGGACAAAACACAGATCAAACTGTCTGAGCTGATTAAGCGCCTCTCACATATTGGGTATGCAGCGGTCCCGTTTGACCCCGAGACAGCTGAGGGCAGACTAAGAAAGAGGGATAGGTCACTCCTGTATAGACTGGTCTTTGCCGGTTTTGCAATGATGAATCTGCTCTGGATATCTATTGCACTATACAGTGGGGCAGACCAGGGAGAGTTCAGGACATGGTTTCACTGGCTAGGGTTTGCTCTGGCAACCCCAACTCTGCTTTATTCAGGATATCCATTCTTGAGGGGGGCATGGACTGGGATGGTGGCACGTCACCTGACCATGGATCTTCCAATTGCCATTGGAGCTACCACTACATACCTCTATTCAACCTATATAACGATCAACGGTAGTCAGATTGGAGATGTCTATTTTGATACCGTTGTTAACTTCATCTTTGTGATCCTTATCGGACGTTATCTGGAGTCTGCGGCAAAGCGCAAGGCAGTCTCATCAACCCAGCGCCTGATGGATCTACAGCCTCGGGTTGCAACCATAATACGGGATGGCAGTGAAGAGGTGGTGCCTGTTCGCTCACTTGTTGTGGGAGATATGGTTATGGTTAAGCCGGGACAACGAATTCCGGTTGATGGAGAGTTGATTGATGGGGTGAGTGAGGTTGATGAAGCAATGCTGAGTGGTGAATCACTGCCGGTCAGTAAAAAGCCAGGTGATCTTTTGTATGCAGGGACAGTAAATGGTCATGGAGTAATGAGGCTCAGAGTGGATGCTGTTCTAAAGAACAGTGCCCTTGGAAAGATTATCGATATGGTGGAGGATGCGCAGGCATCAAAGGCTCCGATTCAATGTACAGCGGACAGGATTGTCCCCTGGTTTGTCTCGTTAACACTATTTCTGGGGGCAGTAACTTTTCTCTTCTGGGTAGGGAGTGATTTTGAGGTTGCATTGATGGCTGCCACCTCTGTATTGATTATTACTTGTCCGTGCGCCTTTGGCCTGGCAACCCCTATGGCAATTGCAGTGGCATCAGGAGTAGGCGCCAGACATGGGGTATTGATCAAAAATGGTGGGGTGCTAGAGATGCTCTCCTCCATCCGACATATCGTATTTGATAAAACCGGAACCCTGACGGAGGGCAAACTTGGGGTAAGAGATATTTATCTGGAAGAGGGGTGGGATAACAGAGAATTTTACCGTATTGCATACGCGCTGGAGCGTTATTCGGAACATTCGGTTGCCAAGGTAATTGTACGTAAGGCAGAGGAGCAGCTGGGCAATGTAGCAAGAGAGAGTGTGGCTGAAAATTTCACCTATAGTCCGGGTGCTGGCATATCCGGGATTGTTGATGGGAGAGAGTGTCTGCTTGGTACCGCTGCATGGATGGAGCAGCATGATGTATCGATCACTGCAGGTGTAATGAATTTTGCTGTCGAGAGTGAGGCAAAAGCAGAAAGTGTAGTTTTTCTATCAGTTAATGGTCTCTGTGTAGGGGGCCTCTCTCTGGCAGATAAACTGCGTTCTGGGACGGCTCTGTTGTTGAGTCGGTTACGCCAACAGGGAATGAGGTTTTCGCTATTGACTGGGGATCGACAAAAGGTTGCCGAGGCGGTAGTTAATGAGTTGGGTGAAGATATGAGTGTAATTGCAGAGGTTCTTCCAGATGAGAAGGCGGCAGTGATCCGTGATCTGCAAAAAAGTGGTGAGCAGATTGCAATGGTTGGTGATGGCATTAATGATGCTCCGGCACTGACTATGGCAGATGTTGGGATAGCGATGGGCTCCGGAACGGATGTGTCGGTTGAGAGCGCAGATATCGTATTGCTTAGTAGTGAGATTGAGCAGGTAGAGTTGGCTAATCGACTTTCACAACGTACGTTGCGAACCATACGCCAGAATATTGGGATCTCAATTCTATACAATGTGATAATGGTGCCACTGGCGATGATGGCCCTGATAACACCGCTGGTGGCGGCAATCTCCATGCCTGTCAGTTCACTTCTGGTTATCGGTAATGCGGCCAGGATAAGAAGTGAGGTTGGTGGCCGTGCAACTGGAAAGAATATTTAGGAGTCGCTGAATCATGGAAGTTATTTACGTGTTGATACCAGGGATGATTTTGATGGGA
The DNA here is from genome assembly GCA_014384675.1 of Candidatus Thiopontia autotrophica. Classification (NCBI taxonomy): domain Bacteria; kingdom Pseudomonadati; phylum Pseudomonadota; class Gammaproteobacteria; genus Candidatus Thiopontia; species Candidatus Thiopontia autotrophica. Next base: position 69,532 of record JACNFK010000014.1, read on the forward strand.
GTTATTCTGGTTGCAATATTGGTGATTGCAATCCGCAAAGGTCAGTATGATGATCTGGAGGGTGATGGTGCCAGGATTCTGATGGATGACGATATGATGCCGGATGCCCCGGAATCAGAGGTGAAAACAGATGATAAACCAGAAGATAATGGGGAGATTATCCGCAGAGGGGTAGATTAAGGATGAGTGTTGACAATGATGCCAATAGGGAAGGAGTTAATGAGGTTAATGGTAAACGCACAAGTGAGATCAAGTCTGCAAAGCGTCCTCATGAACTGTTTGTACTTAATCTGATCTTCTTTCACCTCTTGGCGGTTCCAGGGGCGCTTGCATTCGGCTTTGGATATTGGGGAATGGTGGTCCCTCTGATGTCCAGCACGTTCCTGCTGATCTACTATCGACGAATGGTCTCAAGTTTCAAGGGTGGTGGAGATGGCTGGATTAGAGGGCACTGGGAGGCGGCGCTTGCAAGGTTTCGCTGGCTCTATATTGGATATCTGAGCGTGGTGATCTTGATTGGGCTTGTTTTCCTTTTTGTGGATGCAGACTCTATAGCCTTTATTGCATTAACTCGTGTAGCTGTTATGCCGGCAATTGTGTTGGTGTTGATAACTTTTGTGATGTCGACTGCTGCCATTGGCAGGGCTGGAAACGGAGAGGAGTGATTCTCTAGGAGTGATTCTTTAGAGATAAAAAAAGGGAAGAGAGCATTGCTCTCTTCCCTTTTTTATTGGTTTGCCGTTTTGTCTCTCTCTTCAGAACTCACCAGTAGCCGCTGCAGACATTATTGTCAGCATGTTGCTGTTGGTTTTGATCGCCAGAGTGTAGATATCATCTGGAAGCACCATATCCTCAATCAACATATCCAGGTTGAGTGTGATCAGCCAGACACGACCATTGGTATCTTCAACCATGGCTATACGGCAAGGCATGTAAGCGGCATATACAACATTAAAGTCAGCCATGATCCGTGCATCTGCAGGGCGACAGAACTGGAAGATCTCCAGGTGGCGTGCATTGTGGCCTCGTGAGTTCAGTTCAGCAGAGACATTCTGTCTTCCCACGCTCTTCATGTTCAGAGAGTTTGCCTTTGACATCATTGCATCAATAGCGTCATGTTTGGATACTCCATCACGCAGTGCAATCTTGATAACAGACTGCTCAACATTGAATATCCCAACACTTGACTCTTCTGCGATTGCTGCAGTTGAGAAGAACAGGGTTAGTGTAACCGTAGATAAAATATTTTTGATTTTCATGGTTCGTATCCTCCTTGTTAGTCATCCATGGTTGAGAAGTAGGCGACAAGATCACGTAGCATCATATCGTTCATATTAACAAAGCTGCTATCCTCTTTTTCATCTTCGTCGTCGTGGATTCGGGCAAGCTCTTTGAAATCCTTCATCTGCTTGAACAGGTAGTCTGTATGCTGACCCTTCAGAGGAGGGATTCCCTTCTTTGCCTTGCCTGAGCCATCCTTGCGGTGGCAGCTATCACACTCTTCATTTACATAGATATTCTTGCCTGCTGATGCATTGCCCTTTGAGTTTGGAATTGCACGTCTGTGAGCCGCAGGAACCGGCATATGCTCAAGGTATGAACTGATATCAGACATATCATTTTCGCTTAATGTATCAACCATACTGGTGATCAACATTGGGAGGTGAGCCTCACGACGGCCATCCTTTAGGCGGTGCAGTTCATTCTCGATATATCCGCTTGGCAGTCCAGCCAGGCGTGGGTAGAGGTCACCGGCTACACCCTGCATATATTTTCCGTGACAGAGTGCACAGCTACGGCTGAGCTTCTCTCCATTTTCAAGATCTGCAGCATGCATAGTAAATGGGAGCAGCAGAGTTGTCGCTGCAACCAGGGTCTTCTTCAGGTTCATGGATCCTCCCTCTTTAGTTAGAAGTTAAATTGTCTGAGCATTTTCTGATTAATATCAAAATGCTATGGTACTATAAAGAGGAGCAAAAATGAAGTATTTAACACAGTTACGTAAAAGGTTGGATCAATGAGAGATAGATTTTCTGGGGTAGTAAAAGTTGGTGACAATATTGTAGAGATCTTTCATCTGCTTGGACTGTTTGTTATTGGCGGCACGATTGCCTGGTCTGCAGTTACAGAGTACATCTCTATTATGAATCAGGGGTATGCATCATTGAGTGATATCCTGCTTCTCTTTATCTATCTTGAACTGGGGGCGATGATTGGTGTCTTTTTTCGTACCCACCGCATTCCAGTCATCTTTCTGCTATTTATCACCATTACCGCAATGACCCGTTATCTGGCAATTGATATCAAGACCATGGGACTCGACCACATTATGGTGATATCAGGATCAATCTTTGTCCTTAGTGTCGCGGTACTGGTCTTGCAGTACAGCTCAAACCGCTACTCATCACAGGATGAGACTGGAGCCTGATAGCCAGGAACAGATAAGTTATCGGACTTAATCAGAGCTTCCCTAGTTGATTAGCTCTTTAGTGTCGTTTAGTACCTGCTCAACATGGTCCTTTACCCTGACTTTGGGGTAGGCTTTTAAAAGTGTGCCTTTGCTATCGAATATATAGGTAGTGCGGACAATTCCCATATAGACCTTCCCATAGTTTTTCTTCTCTTGCCAGACTCCAAAGGCCTCGCACATCTCTGCCTCTGGGTCATTGTCGGCAAGCAGGGTGAAGGGTAGTTCATGCTTGGTAATGAAGTTGGTGTGGGTGCGGGCGGAGTCTTTGGATACTCCAACCACTTCAACCCCCATCTTCCTGAAGCTGGTGATTTCATCTCGAAAATCCTTGGCCTCATTGGTGCAGCCAGGGGTGTTGTCCTTTGGGTAGAAGTAGATGATTAACCCTTTTTTCCCTTTTAGATCTTTAAATGTTTTGATGTCGCCATTCTGATCACTCTTTTTGAATTCTGGAATGGTGGATCCTGTCTCCAACATTAGTCTCTCTCCTTTGCTATATGTCTGTTCTGGTTGTTTCTGATTGTAAATAAAAATGCCCTTCGGGTCTTCCCGAAGGGCACCGGCACCACTAAGAGAGGAGTAGTCTTAGTTTCGCCTAACTGCACGTTACGCGCTTTTACGCTCTCGCTCTGCGCACGAGTCGAGCGAAGCCACTACGCTGCATTTGATCGCTCTTCCCATTTGGTGACCTCTTCATCCCAGTCATCCATTCTGACGTATGGGGTAGTACGAGGAACAGAGATCATATTTGGATCAACCTCAAGCCCCATTCCTTCAAGGTAAGCGGTGATTCCAATACGTTCAATCATCTCGCCGGAGCGCTCATGCTCCAGAGCATTCTCTGCAAAGAAGTCAACGTGGTCACCACTGATCT